>JAGVYF010000022.1 GCA_018303425.1 Candidatus Woesearchaeota archaeon
TTAAGAACAAGACAAAAAATGATAAACCAAATATTCCATACACTATTGAGGGCACACCAGCAAGATTTCTTATTGCTAATTTAATTGTCCTTGTAAGTAGATTTTCTTTTGCGTATTCATTTAGGTAAATGGCAGTACAAATGCCAATAGGTATTGAGATGATGGAAACACCTATTGCAAGAAAAATAGTCCCTATAATAGCTGGAAAAATTCCACCCCGTGTAATATTCCTGTGAAACCACATACTTGTAAGGAATTTTATATCTATAACACCAATGCCTTCTTTAAGAGTATATAGTAAAATAAATAATAAAAACACTACCGACAGAAATGTAGCTATCCTAAAAGATATAAAATAGATATTTTGCCTTACATGTTCATTTACCATTTATATCCCCTCACCTGTTTTTCAATAATGACGTCAGAAATTAAATTTACAACAAAAGTCATAACAAATAATACTAATCCAATGGCAAAAAGAGCTTCATAATGTAAACTCCCTTTTACAACTTCTTTTATTTCTATTGCAATGTTCGCAGTCATGGGTCTTACAGGATCAAAAAAAGAAACCGGCATTGCTATTGAATTTCCTGCTACCATCAAAATTGCCATTGTTTCACCAATTGCTCGGCCTATTCCCAACATTATAGCCGCAACAATGCCCGATAAAGCTGCGGGAAGCAAAGTCATTCTTATCATTTGCCATTTAGTTGCTCCTAAAGCCAAACTAGCTTCTCTAAATTCATTAGGTAATGAAGTTAAGACATCTTCTGAAATACTGATTATTGTAGGTAGGACCATTATACCAACTATGATGGAAGAAGTAAAAGCATTAAGTCCGCTACTTAATCCAAAAATCAAGGCAACTAATGGTGAAAGAAACAATATTCCTATCAATCCTAACACTACTGATGGAATACCTGCAATCATTTCTATGGCGGGCTTTATTATTTCTCTTATTTTTGGTCTGGCTATTTCTGATAAATAAACAGCACTAGCTATTCCTAAGGGTATTGCTATGACCAAAGAACCAAATGTTACTATTAAAGTTCCAATCACCAAGCTTAAAATACCCCATTTTGGTTCACCATATGCCGCAGGATTCCATTCATTACCTAACAAAAACTCAGTGAGGGATATTTCTGTAAAGGTTTGTATTCCAGTAATAAAAAGAAAAGCAAATATTCCAATCAAAATTAATAAAGCAATTATACCAGTTGCTGAAAAAAATAACTCAATAAACTTCTCTTTAATATTTCTATGATTAGATGTAATGATCATTCTAAATTTAGTCAAACAATTCATTATTATGCTCCCTATCTTCTGCTATTATTGGAACAAACCCTGATTTTTTTACAATTTTTTGTCCTTCATTACTTAACTCAAACATTAAAAAATTGTAAATCGCAGAATCTTTTGTTAGTTTTTTTGATAAGTATTGGAACAAAGGCCTAGATGCCGGATATTCTGAATGCGTTGATTCTTCTAATGGCGAAACATATATGGAACCTTCATCTTTTGCAATTTTAATTATTTTTATGCCACTAACTTGATTACCTTTTTCATCTACAATATAACCAATACCCACATAACCAACGCCAGTTTGGTCTTGTTTAACTGCATCTAAAATTGCTTGATTTCCTTCCATATTCCTCATTTTTGCCGAGTAATCTCCTTTTACAATCTCTTCCATAAAGAAAACATATGTACCAGAAGTACTTTGTCTCCCATAAAGTGTAATTTTTTGGTCTTTTCCACCCACCTCTTTCCAATTGGTAATTTCACCTTTGTAAATTCTACTTACTTGTTCTATAGTTAATTTCAATATAGGATTATCTTCATTTACAATAACTGATAACATGTCTCTCGCAATTATAAATTCCCAAGGCTTTATTCCTCTTTCCTCAGCTTGTTTTAATTCCTTTTCTTTAATGGATCTTGAAGCAACAGCAATATCAATTTCATCATTGATTAATGCGGCGATACCTCCTCCTGAACCACCACCTGTAACAGATATTCTTGCAGTAGGTTTAACTTCCGTGTAAGCTTCAGCTAAATTAGAAACTAACTGTAATAATGTATCAGACCCCTTTATTTCTATATCTTCTATATTTTTTACAATCTCTCCAGTAATCCTGCTTTGGTTAGTGCACCCAACAGCTACAACAACCAAAAATAATATAACCATTAAATAAATATATCTCATTTTTTCACCTCTATTATTTTTCTTTAAATTCTTCCGCTCTATTGTTGAAATCTACCCATTTAATTTCCTCTTCTTTCTCGCACATTTTTATCACATAAACTATATTGTAAGGGGGGATTATATAGTTATGCTACATAAACTATATAGTAATAGAAAATTTTATATAGTTGTTATCTTTAGAGGATAATATGCACAGAAGAAAAATACAATTAATTGCTGGAACAACCTACTCAGTATCATTACCAAAAGAATGGATTAGGAAAAATAATTTAAAAGAAAAAAATGAAATTTCCATCTATGAAAAAAATAATAGAACTTTAGTTATATCTCCACATACAATTGAAGAAAAAAAACTAAATGACATTTCCTTGGATATTGATAAATATGCTTCTAATATTGACCAGGTACTATTTGGGGTATATTATTTAGGAATTGAAAATATAAGCTTATTTTCTAAAAAGAAATTAACAAAAGATGTCAAAACAAGAATTAGAAAAACAATAACCCATATGAGCGGTACTGAAATAACCTATGAAGATAAACAAAAAATTATAATAAAGGTATTATTAGATAAATCAAAAGTGGACGTCTTTCAAGTATTATACAGAATAAATTTAATTATTGAATCATCTATTTCAAATATCCTAGAACAATTAAACATTAATGAAATAAAAATAAATGAGAATGAAATTGACAGATTATATCACCTAATAGCAAAAATTGTTTTACTATCACTAGTAAATACAAATATTTTATATTCATCTAAAATAAAGAACGTGTCTTTAATCCCAGATTATTTTTTGATAAGTAAAAGATTAGAGAACATAGGAGACAGTATTAACCATCTTTCAGAATATTTGCATAAAACTAAAGTTAAGTTTGAAAATAAAAAGGAAATATTAAATTTTGTTAAAACTGAACTTGACAGAAGTATAACACATATCATGGGTAGTCCTCCCAAAATTTTTGAAAAAATAGATTTTGATAATCTAAGAATAATAAATAATTATATTTCAAAATTAAAAGACAAAACCATTCAAAATTACTTAGAAGACATAATTAGATATGTTGTTGATATAGAAGAAGAAATAGTCAATATATCATTTTATAATCAATTAATTCACGAGGGTGTTCTATAAACAATAATTACAAAATTTTCCGCCACTGACTCTAATGTTTTGTCTGCTTCGCAGTAATCTATAATACGGTTTATAATAAAAAACTACTGCACCTATCTGATTTTCGGCAGTAAGAAAACTCTAAAATAGTAGACAGTCTTTGTTGTCCGTCAATCACTTCAAGTTTGATTTAGCTTTCAGTTAACCTTATTCTTCTTAAAACTATTTTTGAAATATAATATTGCCTACATATACTCTCCAATAACTGTAATTTCAGCTCATTGCTCCAAACCCCCTAATGTCTTTGATATGGCGGTCTAAAAATAAATCTATTGGGATATATACGAATATTTATTAATTTTAGTTTTTTTTGTTTAACAATATATTCTTCTTTAAGTGCAAACATTCTATTATCACTAAATAAAATAAAAATAAATCTTTATCAATATTACAGTTTTAAGTTTTTTTGCCATTTATTCTTATTCTTGATATTACGCTTCGCTTTTTCTATTTAACACAGGTCCACAGTCCTTCGGAGAAAAGTTTAAGTTAAATGGTTTGCGTGAGAAACCCCCAGCTTTAGCTGGATTTATTTAGGAGATATGTTATTTAATTTAAAATCGGGGTTTTATAAACTTTCAATACTAACAATATCATCAATCTCCTCTTGGGATATGCTGCAACCGCCCAGTTTAAGCGCCCAAAGTATTGCAGTTAATAATTCTTTTTTTGGCGCAGTCATATCATGTGGAATATAATTTTTAAATAATCCTAATTCAAATGCTCTTGTAGCTATATCAACAGACCTGATAACTTTTAAACTTTTTACCAAACGATTAAATTGAGTTAAACTCTTATAGTTTATTTCAATATTTGTTCTCATTTTTTTTTGCAATATCTTTTGGAGAACTAAAGGGGACTCAATTACAAGCCGCATTGTGCGTTCATCAATAACAACCGCATCAGCTTTAATCTGAAGCGCAACTGCGATAGTTTCAACTTCACCGAGCTGAACAATTGCCAAATATTGTCCTCTGGCGCGAAATATGCTATTGATCAATTCTGCAAGCTTGTTAGTATCTTCTCTTACATGTTTTTTATAAACTTTTAATGTTCTATTCCTTAAATATGTTAAAGTGTGCAATGCCTCAAATTTAAACTTTTTACCTTCAATGGGCCGATCAATTAATTCATATTTGATGGATTCAGGGATATAAAATTCTCCATCAAACCTTTTTTTTAAAATTTTTAATACCCACAACATACTATTTGTCGCAAGAGAGATAATTGGTCCTGCATCAAACACCAAAATTTTCATTGGAACAAATCCCTCACCAATTTTATCCTTTCTTTCACCGGTATTCCTTCGTATTCAGTGTCAGCAATTTTGGTTTTACCTACATAATTCATAAGTTCCCACCGGCTTATATTTAACATGTCAGCAACTCTTGCTAAAGAAATTCCTTGCGCAAATATTCTTGAACCTTTCTGTATCTTGGCCTTATCTAATACTTGTTCAATGAACATTTTCAATCTTGAATCCATTTGTTTAATTATTGTAAAAATATCTTTTATACAGATTCTATAATTATCAATATCATTCTTCATTAACGAATCTTTGGCGCGTTCAACGAGCTTAAACACCTTATCGTATAATTTTTCATTCTGAAACCCTCTTTCCAATACTTTGGCAAATGAATATACCAAGACCCCTATAGAAATAGAATCCTGATCCTGAAAAATAGAAGCATTTCCAATTGTTGCATCGCTTAAATGTTTAAGTTCAATGATATCCCTAATATCTTTTTTCCTAAGAATATCTACAACTTTTTCAAGAATGACTAATACTTCTTTTTTTATTTCAGTCTGCATTGTTTATTTTAAGAAATCAAAATATATAAACTTTAGGGTTGTTTGGTCTTGTCCAGAAAGTCTATTGTCTGTATATTAGTATTTAAAACTAAACTTAAAATATGCAAGAACCCTCTTGTTCATCTAATGAAAATAAAATCCAGAAAAGTGGCTATCCTCAACAATAAATGAGGAAGAATTACCCCGTTTTCCAAAACGGATTTTCTAAAATAAAATATACCTATTTACCAGATTATATTATTTTTTAAATAAAAAGCCCTTGCTCCCTCTTTCATAAAATAGTGGGGAGGCGATTGCGAGAGCAAGGGATGGAAGTTGGATTTTAAAACCGATTTTTTAGTATAATAGCTCTATTCCTAATTCTTTTGAAAGTCTTTGTGTTTCATTATTGGACCGTTTCGGGTCAATTTTACCAAGTATCCATGGCGAATGCACGCCTGTAATAATTGTCATCACAGTTAATTTACCTTTCATGTTCTCTTCAATTCTTGCTCCCCAGATAACATTTGCATCATCGTCTAATGCTGAAGTTATTTTTTCTCCAATTTTGTTAATTTCTTCAAGCGTCATATCCGGTCCGCCAATTACGTGTATTAATGCTCCAGTTGCACCTTCATAACTAATATCCAGTAACGAGTTGCTTAACGCGCCTTCAACAGCTTCTTTTACTCTATTATTAGTATCTGAAGAACCAACCCCGATTGCAGCAACACCCCCGTTTGTCATGATAGCTTTAACATCTGCATAATCTAAATTAACTAATGATGGAATTGCAATTGTTTCAACAATGCCTTTAATCATAGTAGCAATTAATTCGTTTGCAACAGCAAAAGCCTGCTGTATTGGCAAGTTTCCTGCAAGTTGAACTAACCTATTATTATCTATTACAATCACAGTATCCGAATTTTGTCTTAATTGTTGCAATCCAAATTCAGCTTTATCAACTCTTGCCTTTTCAATCTTGAAAGGCATTGTAACTGTGCCAATTACAATTGCCCCGGTCTCTTTAGATAATTGGGCAATTATCGGCGCAGAGCCTGTGCCTGTTCCTCCACCCATTCCAGCGCATATAAAAACCATATCTGAACCAACTAAAGCTTCTTTAATCTGTGTTAAACTTTCTTTGGCAGACTGTGCCCCTTTTTCAGGGAACCCGCCGCATCCTAAACCTCTAGTCGTTTCCCGACCGATTAAAAATTTCTTATGCGCGCTGCTTACATCTAAATGTTGTTTATCAGTATTACAGGCAATAATTTCAGCACCTTCAATGCCTTTATTATACAACCAAGTAACCATATTATTTCCCGCGCCGCCTGCGCCTATAATTTTTATGTTAGTTTGACCTACATCCATTTTTCATGACCTCGTTTTTTTAATGACATATATTATATAAATTATCTCCTTATTTTTTCAACACGCACCACGCATTTATTTTCTCTTGACTTAACCGAGATTGCGGATGTTGCCATTCCGGGCCTATATATTTTTATTAAAACTGCCGTTAATAAAAACAATAAAATTACACTTGATATGGATAATATTATAATTTTGTACATTTTCCCCCCTTAACATAATTTTTTTTGAACTAATTTTTTTGTAATTTTAATATCATTAACATCATTTTTTGGAGTGTAATTAACAAAATTAAACAAAGTGTTGCAATTTGTCTTTGGTTTATTAATTATGAAATTATTGATTTTTATTGTTTTATCATAGATTTGACAATTTTTAACGCGGGGTTTTTTCAAAAAATAGCCGTATCGTTCTTTTTCTCTTTTAGCCAGTTCTGAGATGGACAGATATGGAGTATACATCTGGCATGAACAACATTTGAAGAGTGATGGTTTTTTAAAATCTTTTTTTTCACATACCGTTGTTTTGTATACGCCCTTTACAGTATCTTGTCTAAAATAAAAGCAACTCTCCCTTCTTCTGACTCCATCAATTAGATTAATTCCCAATTCGAACACCTCTTAATTGATTATTGAAAGAGAAACCGAAATGCATGAAACAAAATTTACTTGACACAAAATTAAACGTGTGGTTAATAATCTTTCAGTTTCTCTCGTGAAATTGAAGCAAAGACAAATGGCATTTAGCCAGTGCGTGGAATTTTATTTCCACACATTTTGTTCTTGCTGATTATTAATCAATTATAACAAAATTTGATACTTGTTATAATGGGAAACAAATTGATATGCTCCTAGTTTAAACATAATTTTTTAAATATCAAACTAATTTTTTAGTTTGTATTTTATGACCCCAATCATTAATGCATCATCCCTATCAGACCAATGCATTACCCTAAACTATATACCCCCACTATCTATTTTATGGTGTTAGAAATATATAAATCTGCCGTTTTTAAGATCTTTAACAGCGTCGGCGACACATAAGTGCATTATCAGGATGCAACATATTTAGATTTTAAAAATGGAGAACTGTTTTCTTCCTCAAATATATCAGAAAGTGTTGACAAATAGTATTCTAGTTCTTGATTCAAAACCTATCACCCTATCAAATATAAGATTTCTTCTCTTTATATACTTTTAGATTTTGCAGAAGCATTTGTTGATAAGTTGGCGTTGTCCATAAAGTCCGTTGTTTATATATTAGTATTTTAAAAATCCACTTAATCTCTGCAATAATTTTCTTGTTCATTAAATTAAATATGCGCCTACTAATTAACAATGGAACGACTCCGGACAGCGCCGACAAGTCGATAAATATTTAAATAACTATAATATCTTAATATTATATGAATCCTAAAGAAAAATTTGAATTAATAACGCGTAATACGCAGGAAATAATTGGAGATCAGGAATTAAAAGAAATTCTTAAAAAAAGAGACATTTCTATTTATTTAGGCACGGAAATTTCAGGAAGGCCGCACATAGGATATTTTGTTCCTGCAATGAAGATGAAAGATTTTCTTAAAGCTGGCTGTCATGTGACTATGTTGCTTGCAGACATCCATGCAATGTTAAATAATCAAAAATCTACTTTTGAACAACTTAATTCCAGATTTAAATATTATTCAATTATAATTAAAGCGTTGTTGGAAGCGGCCGGAGCTGATACTTCTAAACTTACTTTTGTTAAAGGCAGTGATTTTCAATTAGATCCGAAATATACTTTCGATATGTATAGGCTTGCTTCAATGTCCTCATTGCATGATCTAAATAAAGCCGCTTCTGAAGTTGTAAGGCAAAGCGAAAATCAAAAAATTGGCGGCTTAATTTATCCAATTATGCAGGCGCTGGATGAAGAATATTTAAAAGTTGATGCGCAATATGGGGGCGTAGACCAACGAAAAATATTTATGTATGCCCGTGAAATTTTGCCTAAATTGGGATATAAACCCCGGATTGAAATAATGACTCCGATGATTCCGGGATTGCAAGGAGATAAGATGAGTTCATCTGTTGCAAGTTCAAAGATTGATTTACTTGATGATGCTGAAACTATAAAAAAGAAATTAAATAAGGCGCAGTGTGTCGCAGGAGATATAAGGGATAATGGATTGCTCTCATTTGTGAAGCATGTAATCTTTGTTTTAAAGAAAGATACCGATGATACATTTGTGATTGAACGCCCTGCAAAATTTGGAGGCAATTTAGAATATTCACAATATGAAAAGCTTGAGGACGATTTTAAAGAACAAAAATTACATCCAATGGACCTCAAAACTGCTTTAGCAAGGGAAATTGCGATATTAACAGCGCCCATAAGGAAAGTGATGGAAAACAACGAAAAAATTATTAAAGAAGCCTATCCCTAAAAGTTTTGATTTTCTAAAAAATCAAGCCATGTATCAGATATCACAATATGCAAAAGAGATTTCTATCTTAACTAGATAACTTTAATCTCTACTAAATCGTTAAAATAACGTTTAACAATAGTTTCTGTGCTTCTTAAATTGATACCGCCCCTTCCAATCAATATTCCTCTTGTTTTAGTATCAACGGCAGTTAATTTGATAATTGTAGGTTCTATCTCAATATTTGCCAATTTTAACGGATAAATAATATTTTCTATAAATTTGGACAAATCTTTGCTATTTTCTATAATTCGAACTTTCTTTTTAAGAATGCCTTCTATCTTTTTATAATTAATGCCTTTCTTGCCTATGGCTTTTCCAGCCATGCCCTCTTTAACGATAAAATAAACAATTTCATCTTGTTGAAACGCATCATCTACATTTGTTCTTGTGATTGATTCAAACAAAGAAATATACTTCATAAGATTCATATCATATTTAATCTTAATCATTATGCACTTATTCCGACTACGTTAACAGAAAAAGGTTTTTTACATATAACCCCTAACTCTTCATTATCCATGCTAAGACTTGTCACTGTCACTTTTTGAAGATTTGCAAAATGATTAATTTGATCTTTAACTTCAGGAATGCTATTTGATGTAATAAACACTTCAACAAGGCGCGATAATTTTAACGATTTTAATACTCTTTCTGTGCCAATTATAAGTCTTTTCTCTTCTAAAGCTTTTTTAATTTTTGAAATTTCATCATTTGTTTTATTTTTAACTGCCATTTGTGACACCTATTTAGTTTTTGTTATTAACTTTGGCAATCCAGTGCCAATTGGGACTGGTTGGTTAAGCATAACATTCTCAATAACTGAATTTAACTGATCAACTTCGCCTATCATTGAAGCATTTAATATGTGTTTATCTGGCGTTTCAAAAGATGCCCGCGCAAGCACTGAAGACTTTTCACTAATAACACCATATCTTGTAATGCCTTTAATTCGACCATTAAGGCACATCGTATCAGCAATTAACATAATATGCCTTACGTTAACATTAATGCCTTGTCCCTGATAAACTTTAAAAATTTCGTCTAAAATAATTGCTCTTGTAGCCTCAATTCCTAAAACTTCTTGCACTTCATAAAGATCATTGCTATAAGTCCTATTCTCATCAACTTCTTGAAATGTTAATATTTCTTTTAAATTTGTGCCCCCGGTTACAATAATATATTCTTCTCCTTTTTTCATAGGTAATACCTGCCGAATCTTTTTAATACCGCAGATATAAATCTTTTTTAATTTTTCTTTTAATTTATACACATCGTTTAAGTTTTCTTCTTTCGATTTAACTTTGAAAATTAACGTTTCTCCCTTAACTTTAATTGTGCAGCTTTTTACCGCTTTAGATATTATCTTTTGAATTTTTTCAGAAGTTAATCCTAATACATTTAACCTGTTAGAGTTTAATTCGGCGTCAATTGAAAGTTCTCCCACATTAATAATGAACTCTTTAACAAGTTCGTTGAACATTGTTTCTTTAATTCTTAAAGCTAATTCCTTAATACCTTTTCCTCCAGAATAAGGCTTTTTTAGATATATTTCCATCAAGGGAGTTTTTAATGTTTGTCTCCCGTCTAAAATCTCAATAATCCGGGGCAGACCAGTTGTAACATTCATCTCAGCTACACCCGCTAATAATTTGGTGTTAAGTGTCA
Source organism: Candidatus Woesearchaeota archaeon (assembly GCA_018303425.1). Classification (NCBI taxonomy): domain Archaea; kingdom Nanobdellati; phylum Candidatus Woesearchaeota; species Candidatus Woesearchaeota archaeon. Next base: position 10,685 of record JAGVYF010000022.1, read on the forward strand.
TTTGCGTACCCTGTTCACCGATAGATTCTGCAGCAACTAAACCCACTGCTTCTCCCGGTTGGACTTGAGCATTAAAATAATCGTTTTCAATTAACTCTTTTAATTTTTCAAATCTTTTTTCACTTAAGCCGTTGCCAAAATTTTTAATCTCTTCAGTTAGTTTGTGTGGTAATATAATTTTAGGCATTTTTTTCCTCCTAAACGTAATCTATCGCTTTTTTAACATTGATAATCCCATTTTCAGATTTTGAAACGTCTATTCCGTCTTCCCCGTATTCAAACTGCACTATTTTACCAGATGAATCTCTTACAGTATTATCATATTCTACTTTTAAATCTTGCAAAGCATTGGATAATCTTCTATATAGATAACCTGATTTTGGAGTTCTTAAAGCAGTATCCATTAAACCTTCTCTGCCCGCCATAGCAATAAAGAAAAATTCCGCAGGACTTGCTCCTTCATTGAACCCATGTTTAATAAAACCATGCGCATCTGGATTTAAATCTCCTTTTTTAAATAAAGGCAGCGTGCGCTCACTATAACCCGTCATAATTCTTTTGCCCCTGATAGCTTGCTGACCTACACATGCAGCCATTTGAGCTAAGTGAATAGCTTTACCTCTTGCGCCTGAATTTGCCATAATTCCAATGCCCGTTTTTTGGTTCGCATAATTTTCTACAACTTTTCCAGCTTCGTTTCTGGCGACATTTAATGTTTCAAGAATTTGTAATTCCACTGTCTCTTGAATTGTTCTGCCCGGATAAGCATGCAGTTCACCTTTTTTGTATGCATCAATCTTTTCTCCTGCTTCTTCATACCCTTTGCTGATATAATTTTTAATCTTTTGAATAGCTTCTTTAGGTAAATCAACATCGGAAATTCCTGTTGTAATTCCAATTTGTTTTTGTGCAAATATACCTAATTTTAATAATTTTCCCAAAATGTCAACAGTAACTTCTTGACCGTATCTCTTATGCAGCTCCCTTAACATCATGCCTGCCCCGTCTCCTCCGATAGAGTTAGCGTCTAAAAATCCTTTTTCAATTGCGCCTTTTTTGATGATTAAATCAGTGCCTTCTTTAGTTTTAAATGTGAAATTAAAATCATCCGGCAATAATACACTGGCTAATTCTGCGCCAGTTACGGTTTTTTTCTTCGGCAATTTGCTAAAATCATTTATGCCGGTAATATATAATAAGTCAATCGCTTTATTAAATGGGATCGTTTCAGACCTAGTTATTAAATAATTTCCTGATACTGCATCTTGAATACACTTAACAATCGATAATCCATGTCTTGGACTGATTAATTGAGTTTGCACAAGCATTAATATTTCAGCTTCGGCTCTTGCTTCTTCTGTTTGTGGAACATGCAAGTTCATTTCATCACCGTCAAAGTCTGCACCATAAGGAGCGCAAACTGCGGGGTTAATTCTGAAAGTTTGGTTAGGCAGGATTCTAGTCTTATGCGCCATTACTGACATTCTGTGCAATGAAGGCTGCCTGTTAAATAAGGCAATGTCCCCATCAAGAATATGCCTTTCCACCTGATATCCGTTTTCTAACTCTTCTAATAATGCTTGTTTTGTTTCTTCGGTAATTCTTTTCTTTTTTCCATCAGGCCTGACTAAATAATTCGCGCCAGGATAAACTTTAGGGCCTCTTTCAACAAATGTTTTTAGATATTCCTTATTCCAGTCAGTAACTCTTTCCGGTACAGTTATTTTCATCGCTATTTCTTTAGGTATTCCAACTTCATCTAATTTTAACATAGGATCAGGGCTAATTACTGACCTTGCAGAAAAATTAGTTCTTTTACCAGCCAGGTTATGTCTGATTCTTCCTTCTTTACTTTTAACTCTTGCAGTTAACGTTTTTAAAGGCTGACCGGATCTGTGTCTTGCAGGAGGTAATTGCGCAACTCCGTTATCAAAAAATGTAGTGATATGATACTGTAAAAGGTCCCATAAATCTTCAATAATTATTTCCGGAGCACCCGCATTTATATTTTCAAATAACCTTTGATTAATTCTTACAATATCTGACAATTTGTGTGTTAAATCATCTTCAGACCTTTCACCTGATTCAAGTGTAATTGACGGCCTCATTGTTACAGGAGGAATAGATAAAACAGTTAATACTGCCCATTCAGGTCTCATAAATTTGGGATGTATTCCTAAAATTTCACAATCCTCGTCCTGAATCTTTTCCAGTCTTGATCTAACTTCGATAGGGGATATTCTTTTATCATTTTCTAAAAAAGTAGTTGGTTTATCAAGTGTTATTTTAGGCTGTTTAGCCCCGCAAAAAGAACATTTTGAAACCGTTTTTAAACCGGTTGTTATTGATTTCGCAAGTTTCCTATAGGTTTCAAGTTCTCCGTCGGCGTATAACTTTTTTAATTTTGCAAGTGTTTTTTCATACTTATCTTGAGACAATAAAATCCTTCCACAATCAGCGCACGTTGCCCTTAATAAATCATAAACCAATGTTGAAAATTTGATATGAATAATGGGCCTAGCAAGTTCCATATACCCAAAATGCCCAATACATTCTTTAAGTTTTGAACCGCAGGTTTTACATTTTAACCCCGGATCAATAACACCCATCCTAATATCCATTAACCCCCCATCTACAGGGTAGCCTTCCTTGTCATACAATTCAGGGGTTACTATTTTAGATGAAGCCATTTTTTTTATTAGAATTGGTGAAAATATACCAAACACGATAGAGTTTACTTCTTTATTCACATATAGGCTTTCCATTTTAATTCTCCATTTAATATTTGTTTCTTAATTGCAGTTTTGGATAAAATCCAATACTTTTTAATTCATCTAATAATAATTTAAATGCGTAAGATATTTCAATATTAGTGATCTCTACATTATCCCCGCAGACAGTACAATAAGATTTGTTTTTATATTGATCATGAATTGCGATCATTCCGCAGTTTTCACATAATGGAACAATTGTTTTATCTGCATCAAATCTTTCTTTTAGCAATAATGATGCCCCATGCGCAATCAAACAGTCTTTTTCCATCTCACCAAATCTTAGGCCTCCCTCTTTATCTCTTCCTTCCGTCGGCTGTCTTGTTAATAATTGCACAGGACCGCGCGCTCTTGACTGGATTCTATTTGCAACCATTAATTTAATTTTTTGATAATACAGATTTCCTACATAAATTCTTGCAGGAATCATTTCACCAGTTTGGCCATCGTACATTGTTTCCATACCGTTGTCTCTTAAACCCATCTTGGCCAAGAGCTTTCTTAAATCTTTTTCATCTTCTGAATCAAATGTAGTGCCGTCTACTTGTCTGCCGGCCATTGCCCCAACCTTGCCGCCAATTAATTCAATTAAGTGTGAAATAGTCATCCTTGACGGAATACCGTACGGTGAAAATATTAAATCAGGTATGATCCCGGATAATGAGTAAGGCATATCCGCTTGAGGTTTAATAATACCAATAACCCCTTTCTGGCCCCCTCTTGTAATAAATTTATCCCCTATCTCGGGAATTCTTTGATCCCTGATTCTTACCTGGATTAATTTATTGCCCTCTCCGTTTTCTGTCAGTAATATAAAGTCAACTGTACCTTTTTCACCGTGCTTAATGCTGATTGAGCTTTCTCTTCTAGTGTTAGAAGTTAAATTATATTCATCCATGCTGCTCAAGAATCTTGGAGGACTTGTTCTTCCAATAACAACATCCCCTTCTTTGACATGAGCTTCCGGACTGATTATACCATCATCTTCAAGCAATCGATAATCTTGTTCTGACCTATATCCTTTTACTTCTTTGTTAGGGATAGATACCTCATCAACAAGACCCCCGGCATATCTTAATTCTTCAGCAACTGCTGGGTAGAAATATGTACTCCTTGCAAGACCCCTATCCACTGAACCTTTATTTATGATTATTGCATCTTCCATATTATATCCGCCATAACTCATAACAGCAACAACTAAATTTTGTCCGGCAGGATGTTTTTCATCATGATATAAATCATGCGTGATTGACTTTACAATAGGGATTTGCGGATAATGCAACAAATTAACATCAGTATCAATTCTTAATGGATAATTTGCAGCATAGAAACCTAAAGCATGTTTTTGGTTTTTTGCACCCATCAGGTTTCTCATACCAGGTCCAAAATTAGAGTAAGGCACAAGTGATGCGCATAAACCCAACATTGCAATTGGAGCTATCTCTAAATGAGTATATTCAGGTGTTAATTCCTCATCACGGATAGCAATTAAAGTGTTCTCTTCTTCGAGAGCATCTAAATATTCAATAAGCCCCTGTTCAATAAGATCATTCCAGTTTAATTCTCCTTTTTCTAATTGTTTTACATGGTTATCAGTAATTAAGCTTTTACCGTCTTTAACAATTATCAAAGGCCTTCTTGCCCTGCCCTTTGAGGAATCAATTAATATCCTATTAGTTTCTTTTTCATAACAAACATTAGTTTCTTTTGATATGTTGCCTTTTCTTCTTTCAGAAATTATATTTTCTGCAAATTCTTCAGGGGTATTTGTATCTCCAATGTATTTATAGTTTAAGTATACTTCAGTAATCATTTTTACTCCTCGCTTAATTCCTCTTTAACGCCTGGCAACCTTAAATTTAAATGTTTGATAGTTGCAAGCACTTTGTTATCTTCTTCTCCTTCTGAAATCTTGCAAAATAATGCCATATTTTTTCTTAAGCCAATATTTGTACCCTCGGGTGTTTCAACTGGACAAAGTTTTCCAAAATGTGTAGGATGCAATGCTCTTGCTTCAAAATTTTCTTGTGAAGCAGACAACGGACTAATTATTCTTTGCAGCAAAGACATTGTCTGTAAAAAATTAACTCTTTCAATTCTTTGGCTTACGCCTTTTCTCCCCCCAACCCAATTGCCTGTTGCCATTGCGGAATAAATTCTGCCGGTTAATAATTTTTCCCTGATAATTACTCTAATAGAAGGGAATTTTCCCCGTTTGACAATTCTTTGAAAATTATATAATAAGTCGCTAATTAAAACTTTGATATTAACTCTGATAACGTCTGCAAGCAAGTCTCCTGAACATTTAATGCGCTTATTCATATAGTGGTCTTTATCATCTTCAGGTCTCTCGTCATTAAGAGCAAGTATGAAATGTTTTAACATTTTGCATAAGTTATACGCTTTAACAACGTTTTCTGAAGGAGTTATGCCCAAATGAGGCAGGAAATATTTGTGTAAAATTTCCTTCATACGTTCAACTCTTATGTCTTTTGCTTGGGTTATGCCTACTTTTTTTGCAATATAATCAATTGCATCTTCTTGAGTTTTAATCTCTATAAATTCATACAAATTCATAAAAACTTCATCAAATGTCCTGTCAGCTGAAATAAACTTTACAATATCTTCGTCTTTCAATAAGCCCAGCGCTTTTAATATAACCACCACTGGCACTCTTCTAACTCTTGTAAAAGAAATATAAAATATTCCATCATTTAATTTTTCAATAATATGCGGAATTTTAAATGAACCGCTTTCAGAAAATAATTTTGCTGCGATTTTTGCGCCTGTAGTAGTTGGCGCTTTGTCAATCATAACCTTATTAGAGATTAAATCTTCAATGTTTACTATAACTTTTTCAGTCCCATTTATGATAAAATAACCTCCCGGATCATCAGGATCTTCGCCACGCAGAATTAGTTCTTCTCTGGTCATGCCATGCAAATGACAATATCTGCTCTTTAGCATGATAGGTAAATTCCCAATTTCAATAATAAAAGATTCACGTTGCACCCCATTTATATGCGCGCTAACTTCTAAGTATATAGGCGCTGAATATGTAATTTTTCGTAATCTTGCTTCCGTAGGAAAAATTTTTCGTTTAGAACCGTCGGCTTCAACAATTACCGGGCCTTTCACTTCATTGCTTTTATCAGGCATTTCTACCCAAATTTTATTAAATCTAATTTTAAATTCTTCCACATCAGGAGGAATAATTGTAGGTTCAATTTCTTTGTTGCCATCTATAATCTCTTGTAAACCTGTATCTACAAGACCATTAAATGATTCAATATCCGATTCTACAAGTGAGTTAGTTTCAAAATGCTTTTTTAATAGAATTTCACTTCTAGCTTTCATTAAATTACCACCCTGTAATATAGACTTTTTCCTGCAGTAAGGCTAACTCTCTCTATTTTGATAATATCTCCGATTTTGGGATCTAATTTTTTAATTGCAACATCAGTAATTAGAATTTTAGGAAGATTGAATTCCAGGATATTATATTTTTCAAATAATGCAACTTTGTCTTTATCTGACAATAAACTATGTTTTGGAACCAAAACATGTTTTTCAACATCAATATTCATTTCTTTTTCTATTGCCATTTTGAGGTTTATATCTCCCAATTTTTATCTATCAACCTCGACGAAGGTATTCATGGACAGTAATTGCGTCCAAATTTACGGTTATGGATAGGGACTTTTAATCCATATCATATCCACAAACCAGTAAAGGTTTGATGGGCCGGACGAGATTTTCGTTACCGATTTAGTATTTCGAACTCGCGACCCCTTGATTACTTTCGACTTTACCGGTAATTTTAAAAATTTCCGATTTTGTGTTAAAAGTCAAGTGCTCTATTACCCAAGGGTTTACCTTTCCAGGCTAAGCTACCGGCCCAAATTAAACGCCCTAGCCGGGACTTTCTTATTAATGTTGATATATTCCAACATTAATATTCGAACCCGGGTCGAAGCCTTTCAGTGTTATTAATATACTCGACAGGGCTTCATGATAACCGAACTACACTACCAGGGCATTATGGATTTCTATCTATACTCAAATTTCCAAGATTAATAGAAATATGTGATTATAGAAAGATTTTTTGCCATTATTGTTTAAAAATAAGCTTCCCTATTTAAACCTATCGCTTTTTAACTTTATTCTCCAGTTTAATTAATAATTATGAGCGATTGATATTTATAAAAGTTATGATTTTTTTAGTTTGATTTTTTAAGACATCATTCCAAAATTAATCAAAAAAATTAGTATCGGTTTGAACTGTTATATAAATGATTAAACAATATATCATCATAAAAATGAATAGCGAAACAAGACAATAGCAATGTTATTTTATTGCCTAGCCTATTTGATGGCAAACTAAAACAATCAAAACTGCTCGAAACCACTATTGGCCAATAGAGCAATAGTGTGCTCGCTTTGCTCAAGTTCTTCGCTTAAAAAATCCTCTACATTTATAAAGTAAAAATTAACGTTAAAGAATCCGCAAAATAAAAAAATCCCCCTGGCCGGAATTTCATAAAACCAAAATTTTAGGAAACTGAAAATTTCTGATTTTCTTCTTGAACCAGCAACCTCGCGGTATCGGCTGACTTATGTTCATACTAAGCACTCTGCTAAGTCGATAAGCGAAATCTTCTACAGCCGCGCGCTCTAACCAGTTGAGCTACGGGGGGACAGATTAGAATTTTCTTAGAATGTTTATAAATATATCGAAATTTAGGCGTTCATCCGGAATGACCGTTGACACTATATTAGTATATCATTCTTTACTTAATTTTAACAAGAACCTTCTTGCTTTTAGAGTATATTTAAAGCATACTAATTCGACAACGAAAACGAAGTGATAATTTCGGATTAACCCGGAATTTAATAATTAAAGATTTCCAAAATAAGATTCATTACCCCCACTTTTCAATAGCTTTTGCTAATTCTTTATGTGTTTTGGCATATTCACTTAAAGATATATTTTCCATTGCGGCATCTACAGCTTGCCTAAACGCTGTTGCACCTTTCATAGTTCCTTCCGGGTGCCCATGTACTCCTCCCCCACCCTGCATAACAATGTCATTGCCCATAACTTTCATTACTTGGGGCAATTGTAACGGTGATAAGCCTCCTGAAGCAACTGCAAGCACCGGTTTTAGTCCGTGCCAATCTTGCGCAAGAATATTTTGGCTTATATCTTCTTTAATTCTTTCTCTTTCAATCTCCTGTTCAATTATTAACTCTTCATTTTCAGATCCGTGCATTTTACCAATTCCTGCAGTTCCAATATGCAAAGTATCTACACCAATCAATCGGTAAGTTTTTGCAAGTACCAACATTGAAATCCCCATATCATGATTTCTTGTTAACGCTCCATGCATTGCTCTGTGTCCATGAATAGCTAACTTATTATCTTGACAAAAATCTCTTACTCCATGCAATGCTGACCATCCTGCAGTTAAAACATCATACATGATATATTCACCACCTAATTTTTTAACAATTTTAGCTCGCCTAATCATTTCATTATAAGGCGCCGTGATATTTGCCAAATATAATTTTTTTTCACCAGTTTCTTTTTCGGATTGATCTCTTGCTCTAAACGTTAATTTCATACGTTTATCAAACTGGTTAAATGTCATTGAAGTTAAATTTTCGTCATCTTTAACAATATCAAGACCTCCTGCCCATGATTCGTATGCAACCTTTGCATGCTGTGCAGAAGTTAAGCCAACTTTAGGTTTTACAATTGTGCCAACAAATGGTCTTTTTTTCACACCAGTCATTTTTCTAATTCCTTGGACACCAAACTGCGGTCCCCGGAAAGCTTTAACATGCTTTTTTGTTAAAGCAAAATCTTCAAATCTTAGCCCTTTAATTTCTTTCATTCCAAATATATTCCCTGCAATAGAAGACATTATTCCAGGCATGTTGCCTGTTTCAAACAATTGTTCAGGATATGCAATTTTAATTTGGTTAGTTTTTTCGTTTACATAGAATATATGAGGTTTCAAAGTTTTTGCTATCTTTGGATTCATAGTAGAAATCTTTGTCCAGGTACCAATTGAAGATTCGCCTGCTATATATTCGCACAACCTTTTCAAAGGAACTCCTTTTACAGGAGTTGCTTTATACTGTACAACAACATCAGTAGATTTTGGTTTAGATTTAAGATTTAAAAATTCTAAATTTCCGTATATTGACATATTAGTTCACCTCTAAAAAAATTTATACAATTCAAGGAAATTCTTAATCGTATAATCCGCTTTTTCTTTTGCTTTTATCGGCAAATAATACCTTTTGCCTCTTCTCAACCAAACTGTTGTCATCCCCAGCTTGTTAGCTGGCGCAATATCTCGCACAGGGTTATCTCCAATCATTACAGCCTCAAATGGTTTAACTTTTGCTTGTTTTAAAGCAAATTCAAATATTTCTTTATGCGGTTTTTCATATCCGACTTCCGAAGTAGTTGCAATAATATCAAAATATTTTTTAAATCCTGTTGCTTCTATTCTTTTCAATTGCCATTTTTTAATGCCATTAGTTATCACGCCTAATTTGTATCCTTTCTTTTTAAGATATTGCAGTATAATTTTTGCATCGTAATATCCTTGTATGTTTTGACAGCTAACTTTCCAAAATTCATTTAAAATTTCATTGGCTAATTTTTTATCAAAATTATGTTCAGCCCGCAAAAATTCAACGATCCAATAACCCCTGTCGCATCTTACAGGTAAATCGGGGAATCTTTTTTTAATTCCTTGTTTAACACTGGTAAAAACTTCAAACATATCGCTTAGCTTAAACTTTGGATGTTTTTTGCAGAAATATTCAATAGCTTTAATCTCGGCCATTATTTTAGAGTTTGAAGCTTTGTATGAATAAAGCGTATCATCCAAATCAAAGAATATAGCTTTCACCTTTCCCATATCAATTATTAGGGACTTTCGAGGTTATATAGTTTTTGGTAACGAAATAAATAAAAATCTTAATTATTAAACTAAACTTATGACTAAAATAATCTTAGTTGATATGGATAGGGCATTAGCAGACTTTGATAAAAAAGTTACTGATATTTATAGAGCAAAATTTCCAGATAGGCCTTATGTTAATCTCCAGGATAAAGACACATTCTATTTAGCTGATCAATATCCTCAATAATATAAATCAGACATAAAAGCAATTTCTACAGCACCGGGTTTTTTTAGAAGTCTTGAACCTATTGAAGGGGGCCTTGAAGCTTTAACAGAAATGGAATCTTTAGGTCACAAAGTATTTATTTGTACAAGCCCCCTGGGCGCTTATCAAAACTGCGTAGCTGAAAAATTTGAATGGATTGATAAGCACATAGGGAAAGGATGGATAAAGAAGATAATTATAACAGGAGATAAAACAATTGTAACTGGGGATTATTTGATAGATGATAGACCTGAAATTGAAGGCGTAGAATCAACACCTGCATGGAAACATATTTTATACGATCAACCATATAATCATAATGTTAATAAAAGAAGATTAACTTGGACAAATTATAAAGAAATTTTAAATTTGCAGTTTTAATTTATTAAAATTAATTTTACTTATTGCCGTAATAAAAAAACTTTTCAATTGAAACGTCCCCTGGAGTGTATGAACCTTGCCTAGGATGCGATTCAGGTTTCTTTTCTTCAGCATAGGATTGTCTTTGAATGGTTGGTGTTACAGGTCTATCTTCAATATTGATGACTTGTTCTTTATTTATTTCAGGGACTCTAAAACTAGATTGATTATTTTTTAATCCTTGGATTTCTCTTTTGAGTAGCATTATTTCTTTACCTATATTCTCAAACAATTCTTGGTAAGATTTAAACTGTCCGACAACGTATTGGGTATTTTTAGTCATTGCTTCCTGCCATGTAATTCGTTGTTCTGGACCTTGTGCCAAAACAGAGTCAGGTGTGGATTTAATTGATTCTTCTTCTGAAATTTCTTTTTTATTCTCTTTCTGTTCCATTACTTTTTGTTTCATATGGGAAAAATCAATTGTAATTGAACCACTATCTCTTAACGTATTTTGGGCTTTAGAAACTGCTTCATCTAAACTTGTTGCCATCCCATGGATTAGCATTTCTTTCGCAAGTTTGTTAATCTTCTGAATATCTTCAATATAGCTCATTATAATATTTTCGAACACCCCGCTTATTTAAATGTTGTTAATCTTTGAAATATAGTTACAATTCTCTATAAAATTATATTTCCCAAAATTCTCTTTTTGTAGAATAAACATTTTTGTTAAGAATAGCAATCATTTCTATAATTCAGGGGCTTTGCGCTTTAGATTTATTATCAATATTTACAAATATTAAAATTAATAAACGAACCTCAAATGCGAGCATACTAATTACAATGAACCGGTTCTAGACACTAAATAATCAAAAGATATAAATAACACGTTATATAAATAAATAATAGAGGTGAACTATCATGAAAATTGAATTATATGAAAAACCTAAAAATGTAATCATCATCGAAGGTTTTCCAGGTTTTGGATTAGTAGGAACAATTTCTACAGAATTTTTACTTGACCATTTGGATACAAAATTAATCGGTAAAATTTGGATTTCTGAAATGCCCGCAATTGCTGCAATTCATCAAAGTAAAGTTGTACAACCATTAAGCATACATTATAATAAAAAGTATAACCTTGTAATTGTACATGGAATAACAGCAACAGTAGGTATTGAATGGAAAATTGCTGACGCAGTTTTAGATATCGCAAAACAAATGTCTGCTAAAGAAATTCTAAGTCTTGAGGGTATAGGTTCAAATAAAATGGATGAAATTAACCCTAAAGTATTTTATTATTGTAGTATGTCTACAAAAGGCGAAAAATTCAGAAGTTACAAGGTAGACACACTTAACGAAGGCATAATTATGGGAGTTACTGGTGCACTTTTAATCAAAAATGACAAATACCCATTTTGTTGTTTATTTGCGGAAACAGCAAGTAACTTACCAGATAGTAGGGCTGCAGCAAAAGTTTTAGAAATATTAAATCAATACCTTAATTTAAAAATTGATACAAAACCCTTACTTAAACAAGCTGAGAAATTTGAATCCAAATTAAAAGATTTAATGAAAGGTTCACAAAAAATGATAGATGAACAAAAGAAAAAGCTTCCAACTTATCTGGGTTGAAACTTTTTTGTTTTTTTTATTATTACCAATCGAAACCCGACACAACCAGTCATCGCTTCACTCGACCTGTTTTTTCAGACCCTCATTTTCTACTCACTAAATAATTTAAATGTAAACCGCCTACGAAACACATGAGTGGAAAATGAGATTTGATAGTGCCTAATTGTGAATACATTCAAATTATAGTATAGAAAGGATTTAATTAAAAGTTTTTAGCGTTGATTGCTTATTTTAATGTGAAAACTCACTTTTGCTTTGTCAAAAAATAATATTTTTTTAGTTTTGATTAAAAGAAATATAATATAACTATCGAGTTATATTCTAGACAAGATATATTTTGAAATATTACAAATGCAACCCCTTTTTATTAAATTGCATAACCTCGCCTATCCCACCATTCGCTTTGCCAATTCCACAACAAGCTACGAGTATTAAGCCCTGAAGTAATTTAACCAAATATATCTCCCACTTTCTCTTTTAATTCCTTATCCATCTCCGTTATACTTTTAGTACCATACAAGTCCATAGTTGTCTTATATGAAAGATGACCTAATACTTTTTGAACTACTTCCAGACTAAGTCCTTTATCCTTTAATATTCTCGCACAACTATGCCTTAAAATGTGAGGGTTAATATTTTTTAATTCAGGAATTGGATTCTCAATTTGAGCTCTTTTTCCGATTTTTGCCACAATCCTATTTATTTCGGTAGTTGAAATATGCTCTTCTTTATTAAGATTAGAGACGGCAGGAAAAAGATATTTTGATTGAGAATTATTCAAAATATATTTCATATATATTTTAAGATCTTCAACAAGCTGATTAGAAAAAAGAGTAGCTAATCTTTCAATTTTTTTCTTTCCAATAATTCTAATTTTTTTAGTCTCAAAATTAATATCTTTAAGTTTTATTTTTGCCATCTCAAAGCGCCTTAAGCCACAATAAGCAAAAAGTTTTATAATAATTTTATCACGCAATTTTTCAGCATGTTCAATTAAAGATTTTATCTGATTTTCAGTTAAATGAAATTGACTTCTGGTATGTCCTTTTTTACTCTTAGGTATCTCTAATATTTTATCCATTTTAGGTATTAAAAGTAATGAAAGTATTTAAATGTTACATATTTAGGTTTTTTGTTACATTTTTTATCACATTTTGACATAAGTGTGACATTTTGAGAACTTTTCAAATAAATGCCCCGCATAAGAGAAAAATTGGATTAGACACATTATACTTAGTTTTGAAAAACATTTCCTATAAAAGCTTTATGACGCCCGAAATTATATCTTAAAAATTGAATACATAACTAAAACATTTAATCAATGACTGAATAATTTCTTGGTATGTTTTTTTAATCAGAGCTTAAATGTTTTACACTCGATACAATATATAAAATCATTGGTATATCCAACAAATAAACTTAATTTGAAAGTAATTAATATGTCAAAAATTATTTTATGATTTATGAAATATATCTCTTATATTAATATTCAATACTAACAAAAATTTCTACAATCTTACTCAATAAACGTCAAGCTGTTTTTGTGAAAGTTTAACTACGTTTTGTTCTTTCTGTACTTTTTTAAATTCCTCATCAAGAGTTATTACCGGCTTACCATTGACATATTTTTTAATAATCGGAATACCTTTGCTAATTATATTAGTCAAATAACTTCTGACAAGTGATTCTGACAATGAAAGCGCATTAGCTATCTCTAAATAAGATATCGCTTTTTGTGCTGAATATATGACTGTAAATATACGTTTTTCATTCACTGATAATGGTTCTATTGTAAATCCTTCCACATCTTCAGCAATTTTGAAAGAATCATCTAATTTTTTTAGAAAAATTTCAATATGCTCAAGTCTGCTGGCAAGTTTATCTATATTAGCATCCATCTCTGTAAGATATTCATAATTAACTTGAATCTCATTGCTATTTTCATTAATAGACTCAAGATGGTGATTAAATTCTTCTTTAATTTTATTAAAAGCACGCTTCAGTTGATGCTTTAATGCGACAACAGAAGCCTGTCTTTCATTATCAATTGCAGTAATGATTAACACCCCCTAACGACTTATAAAACCTATTAATATTTAAGCATTTGGAAACCATTATTCAAAAAATTTATAAACATTAAACCCCAAAAATATTATAAAGAGAATTAATATGAAATTTTTTAAAAAGGAAAATACTGAAAATACTGGAATAATTGAACATGTTAAACAGTCTTTTGAAAAAGTTAAAGGGGAAGTTTTACATATAACTGAATGGGTCTATTTTTTCCATCAAAAGCATCAAGAACATGATATTAGGTTAAAATTACTTGAAAATCAGTTAGCATATATGCCTAAAACTCCTGCTGAAATAAACCAGATTATAGAACAGCATTATTCTCATAATTATTTCACTTCGCGTATAAAAACACTAAATCAAAAGGTTGAGAATATTTTAGATAACCACAGACCACTAATTAGACGTTTAGAAGACGTTGAAAGCTCACTTTCAAAAGTTGGGAAAACAGATGAACCACTATATCACAAGATCAAAGAAATTCATGGAAGAATTGAAGCTATTGAAAGAAAAGCAATATCTATTTCCAATACCCCCAAGAATAACTTAAGGGATAAAATTCTAGAAAAAGTAACAAAAAACTCTAAAGAATATGTAAAAAATATTATAGTATCACTTATAGAGAAATATGGTTCTATATCTGGATTTCAATTAAAAGAAATTGTTGTAGATGAACAAGGACTTTGTTCTAAAAGTTCTTTTTATAGACTATTAGGGGAAGTTGAAAGACAGCACCCTATAAGTCTAATTTGGAATGGAAAAGAAAAACATTATGCGTTACATTTGTCAAAAATAGTATAAGTTTTCAAATAATTTTTCCCCATTTTAATAAGAAATTATTGCAGCTAATTTCTAAAAAAAGTTTACACAATTTATTAAAAAATAAATAAATATGTAAACAAGATTTCTAAAAAAGGGACTATCATAGGACAGTCTTAAGATGGGACTAAGACTGAAGAGTGGCGGAAATCCCCAAATTTAGAGGTTTAAGCCATAGTCCCAGTCCCAGAAAGATGGGACTAAGACGGGACTGGGAATGAGAATAAAATTATACAAATTAATTTAATAATTTAAAATAATAACAAAGATTAGATAAAATTTTATTAAAAAATAATAAAAAAAGAAATAAATTTTAATTATTTCAGATAAACTGTCAATCAAAACTAAGCAACATCTAGTTACCACCCCGCTTAGTCTAATTTCTCAAACCTCGATTTTTCACTCGCTAAATAATCAATATAAACCATCAATAAAATCTACAGATAGAATAGGATTTTTAAAAAAGAAATTAATTAAAAAATTCAAAAAGTAACCTTTGGTTTTAAAGGAATATCTATAAAAATTAAAAATATGCCTTTTAAACTCAAAAGTGAGTGAATAAATAATACCTAAAAAGACCATTATAGACAAAATATAGTAAAAGTGAAGTTTATACTATGTAGGGGTATGAATTTTAAAATCCAATTTAGATAATTTAGATTTACATATTATAGTATAATAGTAAATAATAACCTTAATATCTAAATAATACTTGATAATATAAAGTTATTTATCTTAAAATCAGCGCTAAAATCTGCTAAAATCTAATTATGAAGAATCTTATAGAGATCAATCTAAATTATACCATTAAAAAGACTCACAAGATAGGTTTTATCTATGTTTTACCTTTAAAATTAGTCAAAAGTGAGAGTTTAAGCATTTAATCTAAATAATAATACTAATGTATTTTGAAAAATAATCTCTACTATTATATCTTAGCTTAAAGTTTATGAATATATTACTAAATTGCTAAAAGTGAGATTATTAAATAATTTAGAGTTAAAATCTCTGCCAAAATATGAAATTTAAAGCATATAATTAACCTTAATCAAATATAATCTGCTATTATTCGTTGACTATAAATAAGGGAGATACACACCAAAAGTTATATATAATCCATAGTGCCTAATATATATTATTATGGGATTTGTAAGAACCAAAACAATAAAAGGAAAAAAATATGCTTATATCGTCGAGAATAAGTGGACGACAAATGGCCCTCGACAAAAAAGTAAAAAATATTTAGGCAGAGTTTATGCTTTTCCCAAAGAAAAAATATATAATTTTTCAAACTTTTATAAAAATTATAATCTAGAAATAAAAAATTCAAAAGAATTATTGCAAGATTTAATAAAATTGGAATTGTTTAATCATGGCTTTATTTATGACAATGGCTTATGGAATAACGGAGACTGTATTGCTGATGTAAAAAAACTAAAATTTTTGAATGAAAAGGGCAAAAATATCGTATTCTCTATTAATGAGGGTTTATTATGCAAACCTTTAATTGATAAAATATTGAAATTTAAAATTAATTTTAAAGAAAAATATGAAAAAGAAGGTTATGAACTTGCTAAGCTATTAGTTGAGGCAGGATTAAAAATAGAGCCTGAAATATTTATCAGAATTTATGAATTAACTAAACAGACAAATTCCGCTTTATAATTTTACCAACACTGCTCTCAAAACATGATTAAAACACTGCAAATAAATATAGTATATATTCATTAAAAACTAAACACAACCAATAAAACGATATAACCTCGCCTATCCCACTATTCGCTTCGCTCATTCCACAGCAAGCTGTGGGGTATTACGGCGAGGTAAATTCAAAAATAGTTAATTGATCTGAATTTAAACCTTGATTCTTTACATA
>JAGVYF010000023.1 GCA_018303425.1 Candidatus Woesearchaeota archaeon
TAAATTTTGAGAATCAAATACAGGTTTTAATTGAGACCTTAAAATCGCAATTTCACCCGTTAATTGCATTAATTGCATTTCCAACCTGCGATTATAATCATGCAACCGTTCAAGATCTTTAGTGTTAATTGAAATATCTGTTTTAATATTGCCAAATGTCTTTTTCAAAAGAGATTTTAATACTTCCAGCTCATCAACTTTATCTAACACCATCATTATCTAAAAATGATAATATCTATTTAAAGATTATTATAGCCTAAACAATCCTAAACAATTATAGCCAAATAATCTGTAATATAATTAAATTATTGAATGATAAGCTTATATTCTATTTTTACAAAAAGAAGCTTTGCAATGAACTCTGATTCTTTTCCATTAATAATTCCTCTATTGAATATCCTAATGCTTCGAAAATTTTGTCAATAGCAGGAATTATCTGATTATTAATGTAATAACCTGAATCGTAATCTTCCGGTTTGACATCCTCCGGCAATTTAACTCTTTGATTTAACTTGCCTTTTCCTTTAACAACTACATATTTGAGAATCATTCCAGGATATACTTCTTCCCCTTTCCTTAATAATTGCATTGCAATGGCAACATGAGGCAACAAAGAATTATATTCTTCAATAGGTTTTTGCAATGACATTGTTATAGCCAACTTTTCAATCGGCATTAAATTTTTTCTTAAATCATATAATACTTGCTTCAAATATTTAACTGCTTTTTCTTGTTGTTTTTCTTTGAGCAAAATTGATAAAATATTTTCTTGAACCTCCTTTGCAATTGGCGAGATATTTCTTCTCACGCTTTCAAAACCTTTTATTGTAAGTGCTCCCCTTTCATCCATTAAAGCATAACGTTTTTTTGCGCCCTTGGTTGAAGCTTTTGCTGAAACAAAAATACCCGATGGATAATATCCCTCAAATTCTAGTTCCATGCAACCAGGCAAATCACTATTAATTTTATTAACAAACTTTTCTACATCAGATATCCTCTTCTTGCCTAATGATAAAAATACTGAATCGGTGTCTCCATAAATAACTTTAAATTCTGCCTTTTCAGCTTTAGAAATTGTATCCTTGATATAATTTCTTGCTAAAGCGGTTATTGCTTGAGCGCAATCAAAATTATACCATCTTGCCGATGAAAAACCAAAGTACCCGTAAAATGCATTTGATAAATCTTTTAACGCCTGCGATCGCGCTCCTAACAAAATATTATCTTTATTTTTTTTTAATTGTTTTTTTACCTCTGTTCTGGCGATAATCAAATGTTCTAAAACTGCAGGTAAAAATCCTTTGCTCCCTTCGCAAAAATGCATAGTCTTAGTCCCAATCTCAATCTTATTCCTAGAATCAGGATGACATTTACAATTTAACACACTAGGTCCAATGTTATGCGATACAATTAAAGTTGGATAAAAACTTTTAAAATCAACAATTACAATATCTTCATATAACCCTGCTATTGGCTGATAAACATAAGCCCCTTGGTATCTTTCATTATATCTTGATTCTTTTTCGTGATAACTTGGCCTATTAAGAATTACTTCATTATAATCAGGCGTATTTTTTAAAATATATGTTTCAACAAATTGTGAATGGCTTGCCCTTGTTAAATTATAAATAGGCAAACCGATAATTTTTATTAGTTCTAATATGTTCGGAAAAACTTTTTGAAAAAGTAAATATGCAAGTTCAGAATCTTTAAGATTATATTCACAAAATTTACCTAGGCCTTTGTTATTATCCCATGCAAGAAACATTTCTTCAATTTTTACTTCAATTTTTTTCTCATTTAACAATTTTTCAGACACATCGTTTAATGTATAAAAACTTAACCTTAAAGCTCTTGACATAACTCTAACAATAAACTTGTAAATATCAACATGAGGAAGACCAATTATCCTGGCTTCATTATTTTTAATTTTTAATAAATTACCTTCAAATAAATTTAAAGTTATATTAAACTTATTTGCTCTGGTTTCAATATATGGAAAATCAAAACCATCAGAATTGTATCCAACTAATGCATCCGGTTTTTCTTGATTAATTAACACTTTAAATCTTTCAATCAACTCTTTTTCAGAATCTAAATGTTCAACATAGTCCAGAGTATGTTTAAATTTTTTCCATGTCAATACTTTTTTTAAATTTTTTCCATAAAGACTAAGCATAATAATCGGATCTTTTTCAGGCATTATTGGTGATCCTTTTTTGCAGTATGTTTCAATATCAAAACCCATTACATTTAATTCTACTGATGAATCTTGCGATTTTTGCAATACAGACTCCGCCCTGAATTCATTATTAATAAACATACCTTTTGCTTCTGTTAATACCATCGGAGTAATCTTCTTATCTATTAAATATCTTAATACAAATTTAATGTCAGATTCATAAACTGATGCAACTATTTCCAATTCAGAAATAAATTTAGCTGCAATCGGCACTTGGTCTGGTTGCTGGGTAAACACTTTAAGTAATTTTTGAGTCTTGCCTAAAATCTTTTTTTGTATTTCCTGAATTTTTACAATTTGGGCATCTGCAATTTTAAAATTAAGCAAATCATTTTTTATATCCCTAAAAACAGATTCGTCTTTTAAATGGACTAAAAAATATGGTTCAAATGAATTATCCACTATACAAACTTTATCCCCGTTAGATGTTTTTCCATATATTAGAATTTGCGGTTTATCCGATTCCAATCTATAACTTAAATCAATAGGATAAAAAGTTAATGTTTCCATATAGAGAGAGATTATTTCAGGATTATTTAACCCTAACTGTCAAAATTAAACATTATCAATCGAAACCAGACACACCAGTAAACACACCGATATAATACACTCATTTCCACCAGTATTTGGCTGGCGTTTATTCGGCAGCAAAAGCCCATATGTCAATCAAAACCATACACTATCAGTCACCAATTCACTCAGTTTGGTTTTTCAGACCCCATTTTCCACTTGTTAAACAATTAAATCTAAACTCTTTGTAAAATATACTTGCGGTAAATAAGATTATAACGAGCTAACCTGGCCCGAATGGCGAGCATAGCATCGATCTGTAACCGAGGGTATCAGCGAGCTTTTGACAATGAAATTTCAACTGCAAAAGGTTTAAGCAATGAAATCTCCAAACGGGAGTGTAATTTGCATCTAACTATAGATTAGTATACTAAAACGTAACATTTATATATTAGTATGTATACCGCTATACTAGTTGATAAAATACGAATCTTTAGCATGGCTAAAGATTTTGAAATCAGTCTTTTTAAGGACTCCTATATTATTCTGGAAACCACCCCTCACACCAAAGGAGTCCTCTTGAATATACCGAGAAATGAATCTCGGTTTACTAGCAATGTTCAATTTGGCGAAAATTCAGAAAGATTAGGCGCTTAATACACGCAGAAGGGAATATTAAGGCTGAAATGAATTGACCAACCCCTATTTGCAACTTGGCAATCCAATTCTACTGATAAAATAACGCCAATTGGCCTCTTGCTTTTATAGTATTCCACAAGGACTATGGAATTTATTTGTTTAAATTCTAAAGTTCGAGTTCGCATTCCTTCGGGAAAAAAGAGATAAGGTCTATAAAAACCTATAATTTTGGCCGAGTTTAAGGCGCATTGTATCACATGCACAATTAGGCAAATTTAGCTTTAAATACCAAAATCTAGAAAGGAGAGAAAGGCAACCTTACATGTATATAATACATGATTCGGCCAAAATTAATCAAACATCATTTCATAAAAGCCCGCCCTAATAATCAGGGGGGCCTATTTATTTTTAATCAATCATTATTATTGTTAATATTCCTAATCAATAAATGCTATTGTTGAAGGAGCTCTGCGCCCTACACAAGGTCCATCCTTAACTGTAAATCCGACAGTTTTTAAATTATTTCTAACTAATTTAGCGCAAGAATAAGTGGTTAAAATAGTCCCTCTCAGAGTTAATTTTTTTATATCCTTAAAGAACGATTCTGTCCAAAGTTCTGGACATTTTTTAGGGGAAAACGGATCAAGAAATATTATATCAAAATCTTCTTTTAATGTTGTTATTAATTCTCTTGCATCACCTATTAACAATTTAACACTTACATTATCCACTTTTATTGAAAGGTTATTCTGATTTAACGATTTAATAAAATTGTAAGATAGGAATTTAGGGTTTACTTCCTGTATCTTTTCAATTATACTAATATCATTTTCAAGTCCAACAATCTCAATACTGCAATCTTTATTGTATTTTAACACTTCGTCTATTACTGCTGCCGAATTATAGCCAAGTCCAAAACAAATGTCAAGAATTTTTATACTGCCTTTCTTTGACTTTTCTTTTATCATAGCAGGCTCAACAAACTTTTTGATAGATTCTTCTACTGCTCCACTTTTGGAGTGATATGTCTCCTGATATTGTTTATTGTAGTAGGTTATACTATCGTCATTAGTGATTATCTGTTGCATTTTATAGAATAATTCAGACATTATTTTAAAACTATCTAGAATTTTAACCAAAGTAAGAAATCAATCAAAGTCACCCACCACCAGTCAAAGACTGGCGGCATGTTTGCCTACGGTACTCGAGCGATTCAGACCCGATTTTTCCACTAAAAACTAGTAATACACTGGTGGAAAAATCAAATTTTAATCTATATTAAAAGACAAGCTAAGCTTGTATAATTAAAAAAGTGATTAGCCGCTCAAAGTGTTTTTTATTTTGGCGCGCAGAATTTATAATAAAAATCCCAACCATTGCAAGCTATAGGGTATTTAGACTTCATACGTTTAACTGATTATCGTAGCAAGCTACTGACTATTAAACCAATGAAGTAACCATAGGTTACTATATTTATTAAGTAGTGTCTCACGAGAAGACGCTAACTTTTGTATTGAATTCACTTTACTAAAGTATTACTGAATATCGTAAGTTTTATAAATAGTGTATTATTACAAGCACTTAATACAATTTCCGTATACTACTAACTCGCGTATGCTTGGGTGTAGGAGGAAAACAAATGGAAAAAACCGAAATTTTAGAAGCTATTAAAGCGTGTAAAGAAAATACAAAAAAACGTAATTTTCAACAAAGTTTTGATTTAATTATCAACCTTAAAGGTATTGACCTTAAAAAAACTGATAATCAAAAAGAATTCTTTATAATACTGCCTCACGTTACTAAAACAAAAAAGATTTGTGCTTTAATTGGGGGTGAATTGAAAGAACAGGCAACTGAAATCTGTGATAAATTTTTAATTTCTGATGATTTTGCAGAATATTCAAAAGATAAGAAAGCAGTAAAAAAATTAACCGACGAATATGATTATTTTATAGCCCAAGCAAATATTATGCCGCAAATAGCTACAAGTTTCGGTAAAGTATTTGGTCCAAGAGGAAAAATGCCTAATCCTAAAGCCGGGTGTATTGTACCCCCAAAAGTGCAATTAAATCCAATATATGATAAATTACAAAAAACAGTAAAAGCTGCATGGAAGAAAAGTTTGGTCTTACAAGTATTAGTTGGTACTGAAACAATGAAAGACGAAGAAATTGCTGATAATATAATAACATATTACAATACAGTAATAGGGCAATTACCTAATGATATTAATAATTTAAAATCAGTATATCTCAAATTAACAATGGGATCAATAGTAAAGATTAAGGTGTAAAATGGTAAATATAGCTGAATATAAAAAAAAGAAAATTGAAGAATTTGTTAATTTAATTAAGGAATACCCTATCATTGCCGCAGTAGATATGGAAAATTTACCTACGCCTCAATTACAAAACATGAGAGCACAGCTAAGAAAAAAAGTTGTGTTAAAAATGACAAAAAGAAGGTTTATGAAAATTGCTTTTGAACAAGCAAAAGAATTTAAACCGGGAATTGAAAAATTATCAAAATACTTAAGCGGAATGCCTGCTTTATTATTCACAAAGGATAATCCTTTTACATTATATAAAATTCTTCAGAAAAATAAATCACCGGCCCCTGCAAAAGCAGGGCAAATTGCGCCTCGGGACATTATAATACCAGCAGGCCCAACCTCTTTTGCACCAGGTCCATTAATTGGAGAACTCGGAATGCTAGGCCTAAAAACCGGTGTTGAAAATGGTAAAATTGCAATTAAAGAAAATAAAGTTGTAGTTAGGGAAGGTGAAGAAATTAAAGCTAATGTTATTGGAATACTAACAAGATTTGATATTAAACCAATGGAAATAGGTTTAGGCTTAACTGCTGCATATGAAAACGGCACCATCTTTACAAGTAAAATATTGCATATTGATGAAACAGAATATAAACAGAAATTTGTTGATGCTTCAGGATGGGCATTTAATCTTGCAATGGATGTTGGGTATCCAACAAAAGATAACATCGAATTAATGTTAAACAATGCCCATACTGTTTCAACTTCCCTTGCTTTAAGTGAAAATATCTTAACTAACGAAACTATTGAAAGCGTGCTTGCAAAAGCTGAAATACAAATGTTAAGCCTCAAGAAAACTGCAAACATACCTGACACTATTCAAGAAAACCGGTTTGAAGAAAATATTAAAAAACCAGTTAAAGAATCAATAGGTAATAGTAATATTAAAGTAGAACAAGCTGAAGAGATTATAACTGTAACAAAACATGCCGCAGATAAAGATATTAAAAAAGCTGAAAAGCTAATTGAGCAAATAAGAAAAGGATCAATTGATGCTGATGTTCAAGAAAAGGTTCCTAAAGGCCCTAGCGCCGAAGAACTTGTAAATGAGTTAATTGCTAATGACAAACAAGAAAAAAAAAGGCAAGAAGCAATGAAAGTTCCTACTGCTCATGAATTACTGCAAAAAAAACTAAAAAAAGAAAAAGAATTCGGAAAGAGTAATTAATTTCACTCTTAATTCATTTATTGGAGGTCATCAAAATGGAATACGTATATGCTGCAATGCTTTTGCATAAAGCAAAAAAAGAAATAACTGAGGATGCTGTTAAAAAGATACTTAATGCTGCGAGCATTGAAGTAAATGATGCTAAAATCAAAGCTTTAGTTGCTGCGCTTGAGGGTGTAAACATTGAAGAAGCTATCAAGAAACAAGCTGTAGCTGCTGCGCCTGTTGTTAGCGCTGCTCCAGTTACGCAAGCTAAAGAAAAGAAAGAAGAGAAGAAGGAAGAAAAGAAAGACGACGGCGCAGGTGCCGCGGGTCTAGGCGCCTTATTTGGTTAAACTTCTTTTTATTTTATTTTTTCTTTCTATTTTCGACACATTACAACGGCAGATTAACAATGGAACAAGATGATAATAATAAAAAATTCACTGAATTTAATAAAAAAAAACATAAAATAAAAGATTTGCGCAATCAATTAAATAAAATTAACGAAGAAAAAGAAAAATGGTTTTCTACTAAAAATTTGTTGCATAACAAAATTTCGGATTTGATTAAAGTTCTCAAAGAATCTAAAACCTGCAGAGACAGTCTTTCTGCCGATGTAAAAGTAAAAAAAGAAGACCGAAATAATATCAATGTCCAGATTAAAAAAAAAATAGATGAGATTAAAAAAATAAATCAAACCGGAGATAATAATAACCATGATAGAAAAAATAATCCCGCCCAAATAAAATATGAAATTAAAAAACTTGAGGAAAAATTTGAAACTGAAGCTATGAAATTTCCTCAAGAAAAAAAAATAATGCAGACAATTAAAGAACTTAAAAAGAAATATGAAGAAACTAAAAATGTTAATCTAACTCAAAATGATAATAGGCAATTGTCAAATGAAATTGATGAATTGAAAAAAAAATCTGATCTATTGCATAAAGAAATACAATCTAAAGCTAAAGAAAGTCAAATTAAACATGAAACTTTGATTAACGCTTCAGAGCAAATTAGAAAATTAAACACTGAAGAAAAAGAAGCATTTGGTAAATTTATTGAGCTAAAGAAAAACTTTGGCGAAATTAATAATTCACTTAAAAAAGAATTAAATGACTTGAATAGCTTACAATCGCAAATTTCAGAGATTAAACAAACAAAAATAGAGGGTCAATCTAACACTCAAAAAAAACGGCTTAGGGACTTAGAAAAAGACGTGGAAGAAAAAATTAAAACCGGCAAAAAATTAACCACTGAAGATTTATTAATTATTCAGGAAAACCAGTCTTAGAGAGTATATAAAATAATTCATTGTCGTATTCTAATATTTTAAATTCAAATCCAAGCTCGCTTGCAATATATTCAAACCATTTCCTGCGGGTCGATCTCATGGGTTTGCCACCTACGGATTTAGTTGAAAAGCTTACGGCTATAAATTTTGCATCCACAATATTTAATAATTTCCCCGTAATGTTTTTCTTAACAACTTCTAAAGAATCGAGAAGTTTAAACATAAAACATACATCGGATTTAATACCTTTCAATAAGGCATAATCTTTTATCAAATTTACCGGTAAAACTTTCCCGTTAATTTTCTTAAGCTTAAAATATTTCTGAATTATTACCAAATCCTGTTTATTCAGTTCTGATGCAATGTATTTTAAAGATTTAACATTCATCCAAGGAAATGATAACGGATTAAGACCGCATCCAATATCAATAATTGAACTGGGAACGGATGTAATCTTAAAAATCTCTTTATAGAGTTGAGCATATATCGGAATACGCTCTTTAGTTGATCTATGTGTCTCTAACAATTTTTGGTGAATATCTAAACTTTGAGGAGCTTTTTTTAACTGGTCAAATAAGCACGTCCTTTGATCAGAACCAAGTTGAAATAAAACATACGATTTTCGTAAATTTGACCGTATCATTTTTATAATCAGTTTGAATTCTTTGGAAAGTTTAAACTTTAAAAATGAGCCTGAAACTTCTATTTTGTCTTGAATTTTCTTATGTTTTTTTACAAAATCAGATACTTGATCGGCTATAAATTCTGAATCTATTTCATTTAACTCATGTTTATCTTTTATTGCCTGAACGATGAATGACAGATATTTCATAATTGATATCAATCCCCGGTTATTTAAAAACATAACTATTAAAAGATGCAGATAATTCCCTATATGCATGAGCCGAATTGCTGTAGTTAAAAAAGAAGATTGTAATCCTGTAGGTTGCGGTAATTATCTTTGCATAAGAGTATGTCCAATTAATCGGAAAGGTGAAAACTGTATATTTAAAGGAGACGACCGCAAAATAGGGATAGACGAAACTCTTTGCATAGGCTGCAATATCTGCGTAAAAAAATGCCCTTTTGAAGCAATAAGCATAATTAACCTGCCTGAAGAACTTAAAAAAACTCCAATACATCAATATGGAAAAAATGGGTTCCATCTTTATAATTTACCTATTCCGCAATTCGGCAAAGTAGTAGGGCTGCTTGGCATAAATGGTATAGGAAAATCTACTGCTATGCAAGCGCTCGGGGGATTATTAAAACCAAACCTTGGAAAGGAGGGAGAGTCAACATATGATGAATTAATCCAATTTTTTAAAGGCACAGAAGCGCAAAAATATTTTGAAAAAGTTAAAAATGGAGAAATTGTCGTTGCATATAAATTGCAACAAGTAGACTTGATAAATAGACAATTTAATGGAAAAGTCCGCGATTTGCTAGAAAAAGTAAATGAAAAAAATGAACTTGATAAAGTATGCAATGCATTAGGAATTGAAATGATACTTGATAATGATATTAAAACTATATCTGGCGGTGAACTGCAAAGGGTTGCAATTGCTGCAACTATATTAAAAAAAGCTAATCTGTATATTTTTGATGAACCCACTTCCTATTTAGATGTAAAACAGCGCATTATTATCAGTAAATTTATTAGAGGGCTTGCAAATGAAAATACTGCTGTTTTAGTTGTAGAACACGACTTGATTATTCTGGACTATATGACCGACTCAGTGCATTTGATGTATGGTAAACCTGGCGCATACGGCATTGTTTCACTTCCAAAAACAACAAAAGCCGGTATTAATGCTTATCTTGAAGGCTATATGGCGGATGCAAATGTAAGATTCAGGGATCATAGAATCAAGTTTGAAAAAAATGCTTTCAAGAAAAAAAAAGAAGGAGGAATAATTTTAACAGAGTGGATTGATATGAAAAAGACGTTAAATAATTTTAATTTAACCGCAAGTAAAAGTATTCTTTATAGACATGAAGTTGTAGGGGTGTTAGGAGAAAATGGGATCGGGAAGACCTCATTTATCAAGATATTAGCAGGTGAAATTCAACCCGATACCGGTAAAATTGAAAAAAGTGTAAAGGTTTCTTATAAACCCCAATACTTAAAAAATGATTCAGATGAACTCGTAATGGTAACATTGCGTGATGCTATTGCTAAATATGACACTGAAATAATCAGACCGCTAAACATTAAACCTTTATTTACAAAACAGCTTAACCAATTATCCGGCGGCGAACTACAGAAAATTGCAATTGCTTTATGCTTGTCAAAAGATGCTGAATTATATTTAATGGACGAACCTTCAGCTTATCTTGATGTAGAGCAAAGACTGGTGACAGCCCGCGTAATCAAAGATTTAATGGAAAATAAAGGTAAAACCGCTTTTATTGTGGATCATGACTTATTATTTTTAGATTTCTTGTCGGAGAAATTAGCAGTATTCGAAGGTGAACCAGCTAAATCTGGCAAACTTAATGCTATATTAAGTATGGAAAATGGTATGAACATGTTCCTAAAAAATCTAAATCTAACTTTTAGAAGAGATATTGAAAGCGGCAGACCGCGCGCAAATAAACCCGGCTCTATTAAAGATAGAGAACAAAAAAACGCAAATAAATATTATTATTAAGATTCAGCATATACAGAAAGTCAATCGAAACATAACACCCCTGCGAAATACATCCGCGGAAAATAAAATTTTAAATCTTTCTAACAAATGATAAGAATCCCGAATGGCCCATCATCTTGGATTTAGGTCTAACCTTTCTACCCGATACTTCCCATTCCCGTTCAATTACTTCAATGGTTTTAATATGGATAAAGTTTTCATTATTTACTAACGCATTAACAAAATCTGCAACCTGTGGAATGCACGGACTATATGAGACTATAAACCCGCCTTGTTTTAATGATTTTACCGCATGAGGAAGAACTTTCCACGGTTCGGGAAGGTCAAGTGTAAAAACATCAACATTTTTATCTTCAATTCCGTCATAAATATTATGTTCCTTTGCTATAACATTTTTTAAGTTAAGAAATTTAATATTTTCATTTACAAGCGCAACATGCTCTTTTTTTATATCGTATGTAGTAACTTTTTTTGCAATATTTGCAAGAAATAATGATAAACCCCCAGAACCTGAACCTGCATCAACAATCACTGAACCTTTTCCTATCCCTGTCTCTGCTATAAGATACCCAACATCTTTTCGGGGTATGATTTGAGCTATTCTTTTTATTCTTTTGTAAACGTCAATAAAGCTTGTATCAATAATTTGAAATTCCGTACCCATACTTGAGTTAATAGAAGTTTTTTTTTTAAGATCTGCTTTGCTAATTACCCCATTTTCGGTATGAAAATCATTAGAGATGTCTTTGATAAAATATTCTCGCTGTTTTATTATAGTAACTTCTCTGCCAGTATCTTCAAAAAATTGTTTTTTCTCCTTTCTGTAAATCAGCTTGGACATATTTTGTTAAATAAATATATTGATTTATAAATGTTGCTTTTCACATGCGCTGTCCAGAAAGTTCATTGTCTGTATATTAGGATAGAATTTAAAACATAAAGCAGCTAAGAACGTTCTTGCAGTTATAGTTAAATCTGAAGATGCTAATTGACAATGAGACGACTCTGGGACAGCGCCTTTTCACAAGATTTAAATACGTTGTTCAACATTTGATAACTAATGGAATTGTTAAAAGAAATATTAAAATCCCATAAAATAAAAGACACTGAACGTAAAGTTAGACCAATCCTCAATAGGATTAAGACTGAGATTGAGACTGAGAATATCAATGCAGAGGTTGTCCTTGGAGGAAGCGTAGCTAAAGGCACTCACCTAAAAAAATATGATTGCGATATTTTTGTAAAATTTGGCGAAACATATAAAGATAAAAATTTGTCTGAATTACTCGAAAAAATATTGCAATGTTTTGATAATGTTGAAAGAGTACATGGCTCCAGAGATTATTTTAAACTATTATATCAGCATATTGAATTTGAAATTGTTCCTGTATTAAATATTAAAAATTCCGAAGAGGCGTTAAATGTTACAGATGTCAGCCCATTACATGTCCTATGGGTTAAAAAACACATTGGAAAAAAAGCTGATGATATTAAACTTGCAAAATTATTCTGCAAAGCCCAGAGAGTTTATGGGGCAGAATCTTTCATCAATGGATTTTCAGGATACATGATTGAAATTCTAGTTATCTATTATGGAAGTTTTTTAAATTTTTTAAAAGGAGTAAGCAATTGGAAATTGAAAGAAGTAATTGATTTTACGCAGTATTATAAAAATGAAAAAGAAGTTTTCAAAACATTAAATAAGGCTAAACTTGACAGTCCATTAATTTTAATAGACCCTGTACAAAAAGAGAGAAATGCCGCCGCAGCACTTAGTTATGAAAAATTTAACCTGCTAATAGCGGCTGCTGCAAAGTTTCTTGCAGGCCCTTCAAAAAAGATGTTTTGCATGCATAAATTTTTATTAAAAAAAATTAAAATCAAAGCTAAAAAAGAAAAAGGTGTTTTAATCATGATTGAAGCTGCACCTTTAGAAGGAAAAAAAGATGTTATAGGGGGGAAATTATTAAAATGTTTTAATTATGGAAAAAGGCAGTTGGAATTAAACGATTTTAAGTTATTAGATTCTGACTGGTACTGGTCTGATATTAAACAAAATGCATATATGTGGTACATAGTCCATCCAGAAAAATTATCCGAATATAAAATACATGCAGGACCTTTAATTAGTTCAAACAAAAAAGATGTTGCAAAATTTATTAAAAAACATAAAAAATATAAAATAGAAAATAACAGAATATATAGCGAAATTAAAAGGAAATATACTAAACCTAAACAATTAATTAAAACCCTCATGAATATTTATTTTAAGGACAAAGTCAAAAAAAATAAATTAATCGAATAAACCCGCAAAAAATAATAGTCAAAAGCCCGCTGTAAATATGAGATTTTGACTACCCAATAACCCCCAGTCAAAAACTGGTGAAAAATTAGTGTATTTTAATTTAAATTATAATTTATATTACCATTCGGCCCTTTTTAAGGATCCAGACTTCACTACCATCAGGTTTTACACCATAAATATCAAGTTTTTGTTTCGCGGCATCAATTACAATATCAAAATGATAAACGGTTTGTCTGTCTTTCTCAAAACCCATGCCTAATGCAATATGTATCATTCTGGCGATTTTTTCATTGACAACGAGATAATCGCAAATTTTGGCCGTTGGATGCGTATTAATTGCAAATTCCCCTATTCTGTCAAAGTTAGATTTTTGTGATTCTATAAATTCTTGAGGTAAAGCCCCGCTTTTTTCCTTTTCAAACAATATTTTCAAATGTTCTTCTTTTACATGTTCAATATTCAATAAAATATCCTTTTCAGCTTTGATTATCTGATATCTTCCATCTTGAACTTCAACTATTATCGGATGCTTACTTGAAAGTTTAACACTCCTATCGGTATGCATTACTACGTCACCAACAAATGTGCCTTGCATACTCTGGGGGGTAAAAAATACTTCACCTCCAGGTATATTTGTATATCTCCCAAATGATATTTTAGTTTTCTTAAATAATTCTTTATCAACTATAGTAGTAACATCTGAATAATCCGGAAATAATTTCCGATGGGATATGTCCACAAGTAAATTAGTTGAATGACTATCATTCCCCTCGCTTCCAACAACATTTATCATTATACACCCCTGTAACTCCATGTATAACTTACGCGTTATATCGCGAAATTTTTTATAATTGATATTTGTAGTCTCTACAAAAACATCAATAGGCAATGTCTCAGTTAAAGCAATCCTTGTCATCGGTAATCTGTCATCTTCATATGATTGAGGTTCATCTGATTGTTTTAGAAACATTTTAGCGGGTGAATCCCATCTACTTTTACCATTTGAAGTCGGATATCCAATACATTCTCCAAAAAAATGTCTCCCCCTAAAACCTTGCGGTGAGATAATAAGTTCTGCAGTTGGCGGAACAAGATCCTTTAACTTAAAAATTTTAGAGATGTCAGAATATGATTTGAAAACTGCTTCACTTGATTTTTTACAATGTTCACACCCTTGCAATGTCTCTAATAAATCAAATATATGTTCAGCAGGTTCAAAAGGCGACACTCTAACTGTTTTACCTTTTATCACCGGAAAGGCGCCTAAACTTTTTGCTGATTTCATTAATAACCAAGTAATTGCATAAGAGTCAAGATAATCTTCTAAAGGAAGTTTCAAAATGTTTTCTGGCGGAATTAAAGGTAAATCAATCTGTACTTTCTCTTTTTTCTTAAGAGCAAAAACATTTTTCCATATCTTCTGCGTTGCCGAAGTTAACTGTTTTAATTTATATGGTTTGAACCATTTATATTTGTAAGGAAGCTTAATCTTGCCGGCATTAAATCCGATTTTTCCTGATTCAATTATCAATGCCGGGGCTTTGAATAATTTCTCAAATTTAGAATTATCAAATTTAACACTAACTGCTTTAATAAAATGACTTAAATATTTAGTATTTTGCCCCCGTTTATTAAATTCATGCTCTTTATAAACTTCCCAAATTTTTTTAAGTATGTCATATTCAATACATCCTTGTTTGGAATTACTAATGACAAATAAATCTGAATGAAGTTCATGTATTGCCTGTGAAAGAGGCGCAATTGAGTAAAATGCTTTTTCATCATCTAAATCATATATTAAAAAAAAAGATTTATAACTCAAATCTCCCAATATCCTTTTATAATCTTTAACCGCATAATCAAAAAGTTGCTTTTTATATTTCATTTTCTTTATAATTTATATCCTGTATTTTTATATAAATGTTTGCTTATTTTTGTAATTCTTTAGCATCCTAAAGTCATACTATCTAATTTAACATTGCTGCCAAATTAGGTGTAGATTATGCGTAAAAATTAATTTACTATGGCAAAATTCTATATTTTGTATTCATTAAAAGCCATTCAAATAACAATAAGAATAAACCTAATATTAACAAAGGAGTTTTCAATTGAAGCGAAATTTTAGTTATGCCAATATTTGCTATTTGCTTATATGATTCAACTAATTGCTCCGGAGTTTCAGCCTTAAAATAAACCCCGCCGGTTTTTTCTGCAAGATTGAATAGTCCATCTTCATCTATTTTTAATGTAACATTTGTGCCTAATAATAAACCGCCTTCGTTTGTACCTATACCTATAGTATGAACTACAAGGTTCATGTCATTTGCGCGATTTATTGCATTATCTATTGAGATTCCAACATTGCTCCTTCCGTCTGTTAGTAAAACTATGGCTTTCCCCCCCCCTAAATCATCTCTTAAACTTTCAAACATATTTATAGCTGTTATTATAGCTCCCCCTATATCGGTGCCGCCAATAGCTAATATCCTAATCTCATCAATTGCATTTTTTACATTTGCTCTTGATAAGGTTATTGGCTCATTAATTAAAGGTGTGCCTGCAAAAGAAATTATGCCTATAGAAGTCTTGCTCCCAATTTCATCAACGAATATTTTTGCAGCTTCTTTGGCGACTGCAAGCCTGCTCGGCGCAATATCTTCAGCAGTCATACTGCTAGAGGCATCTATTGCTAAAACATATTTGAAATTAGTACCGCTCCCAATATAATTAAATATAGCTCCGGATATAGCCAAAATTAGCGAAGTTAAAATAATTAAACGAATAACTAACAAACTGGTATTTTTAGTAAGTAGCACCCCGCCAGTAATCCTTTGTATGGTTTCAAAGTTTGCAAATTTGAAAGCTTTTCTTCTACTGAATCTTAAAGTTATAAAATGTATTAAAATTAACAAAGGTATTGCAAATGAAAACCAAAGATACACCGGATCTGTAAAAGATAAAAATACCATTTTTATGTAACTTTAAAAGCCCTCATCTTAAAAAAACTAATTACCCTCGTAATATAAGGTTTATCAGTATAAAAATCTATAAAATCACAATTATTCTTGACAAATGCCTTTTTTATTTTTATAATTTGCTGATTATTAATTTTAGAATAGAGTTTTCTAATTTTATTTGGTTCTATTAATGTTTGTTCTCCAGTGTGCGGGTCTTCAACAACTACTTGCCCGGGGTCTGAAGGAAGTTTCAAATCCCGAGGATCACGAATCATCATAGCAATTATATCAAATCGATTGGCAATTAATTTAACTTTTTCTTCCCAATTGCCCTTTAATCCTATAAAATCTGAAACAATTATCAATAAAACCTCATCATCTAAAAAGTTTTTAACAAAATTCAAGGCTTCAATAAAATTATAACCCCCCCCATAAAAATCAGGGTTAACCAGCGCTTTTGTTATTTGATAATATTGGGGTTTCCCGCCAGCAGGTTTTAGTTTTTTTGTGACATTCTCATTAAACAATGCAAACCCTACCTCATCCCCTGCTTCAATCATAGAATGAGACAATGATAATATAAGTTCTGCAGCATATTCATTTTTTAACTTTATACCCGAACCAAAAATCATTGAAGAACTAACATCAACTAAAAAAAAAACTTTTAAATTTCTTTCTTCAATATATCTTTTCACTAGCAAAGAAGTTGATCTGCCAGAAGCTTTCCAGTCAATATTGCTCGCATCTTCTCCTACCCCATAATTTGCGTATTCTTCAAATTCTAAACCTTGGCCTCGAAAAGCGCTTTTATAAAAACCGATAGCTTGCGCAGAAGCATTTCGTTTTATTTCAATATCCAGCCTATTGATTGCTTTCCCAATATCAATTTTAAACTTAGATTTTTTTGCCAACTTTAATCCTCCTACGGCATCGGTACTTTATCTAAAATCTCTTCGATGATTTGTTCAGTCTTAATATTTTCAGCTTGCCCTTCATAAGTCAAAAGAATTCTGTGCCTTAACACATCATATGCAACATTTTTAACATTTTGGGGAACAACATAATTTTTACCAGCCATTAAAGCATCACATTTGGAAGCAATGAACAATCCAATTGACGCCCTAGGCGAACTGCCATAGAGTATATACTTTCCTAATTTTAAATTATAATCTTTAGGGTTGCGTGTTGCCATTACAATCTCAACAATATATTTTTCAATTTCTTCGCTAAGATAAATTTTTTGCGCAATTTCCTGCATCTGGATAATTTCTTTGGAATTGGTTACACTTTTAATGTCATAATTATCAAATTCTTTTAATGTCATATTAGTGCTCAATATTTGTTTTTCCTGTTCAAAATTAGGATATGTGATTAAAACCTTAAATAAAAATCTATCAATCTGCGCTTCAGGTAAACGATAAGTTCCGGCAGTCTCTATCGGGTTTTGAGTAGCCATAACAAAAAATGGTTTCATCATATGAAATGTTTCTTTGGAAATAGTTACCTGTTTTTCCTGCATAGCCTCTAACAAAGCAGATTGCGTTTTAGGGGGAGACCTATTAATTTCATCTGCAATTATAAAATTTGAAAAAATTGGACCCTTGATGGTGTAAAATCCTTTCACTTTATCATATGCAGTAATACCGGTTAAATCAGTAGGAAGCAAATCAACAGTAAATTGTATTCTATTATTCAAACACCCGGTTACTTTTGCTAATGTTCTAATTATTAGAGTTTTTGCAATACCGGGAACGCCCTCGACAAGTATATGGCCATTTGCAATTAACCCCCTTATTACGCCATTAATCACTTCATGCTGACCTATAACTATCTTCCCCATTTCATTTCGCATTTTTCCAACCACTTCTCCGAAATGTTTAACTTCCTTAGGAGAAACTTTAATTGGAGGAGATTTTTTAACAAATTTATCTTTTAGTTTTTTAAATTGCTGCAAAAATAAATTTTTACCTAAAATAGTTTTTTTCCGGAGATACTTTTTTTTAATCCTTTTCTTTATTTTTAATTTAGAATTAGCTTTCTTACTCCTCTTTTTTTCCATATTTTATTTAGAGTATATAGATTTATAAATATTGTTATCCACTCAAAAGTAGTAATAAACAATTAAATAGATTCAATTAGAGTGTACTTATTATGATTTGGAAATTTGTAAAAAAAATAATACAAAAAGGGAAATATAAAACTAAAAATGCGCTTTCACCATTTCAAATTAACAAAAAAAAAGAAAAGCTAAAAATAATTAATAATTTTAAAAACAAATTTGAAGAATTATTAAGGATTCAAGTATATGAACCTGTAATAATAAACCAACTCGTGAGAGAATTTTTAAGTCATTTATACGACATAAAAATAGGGTTTACCCCTTCTGAATTTAAACAAAAAGTTCATATAAATAAAATTAAAGAAGATACAAAAAGAAGGTTAATCATTTTTTTGGAAACATTAGATGACTTAAGATACAACAATAAAATATTATCTGTTGAAAAAACTAAAACTTTAATGGAAGATTTTTTATTAATATTGAAAGAATTAAAAGATTAAATCGTTCCCATATATATGCAACAATATTTGCAACGGTAAAAATAAATTATAAATGGACTCCTCGACAATCGCGTCAATCGAAACCTGGCGCCATTCCTATAAAACATACTGGTGGAAAATAGGATTTATGATTGACTCTACAATAACAAGATATGTTACTTATACTCCAGTTTTATGTTCATGCACTTCCCGGGGTATTAATAATTTTGCCCTCCCTATAAGTGTTAATACCGTTTCTTTATTCAAATTTTGACCTGAAAATCTTACCAGTTCCATCTCCCGAATTAAATCCAATGCTTTTTCTCTTTGTGACGGCCTAAGCGAACCTGATTTTAATAGATGGCTTAACTCTAAAAAACTTAAATTTTCTTTTGTGCCTAATAAGGCAAGTAATGTGCTTTTAACTATATCAGAAAGATTATCTAAAACCCCCCCTAAATTATTTGTATACATTGTTTGTTTGGAAAGCGCATCAAGCTTATCTCTTAAAGCTTCAAATCTGTCTTTCCTTTTTCTTAGTACATGTTTTCTCCTGCCCTGAATTTTTCTAAATATCTCCCTAATAATTCTATAAATAACAAGGATAAAGTATAAAACAACAATCAATATTATTATTAAAATTAATACCCTTTCCCATTTAAGTTTGTATTCTCTTGGAACTATAATTGGTTCTTCCTCCATCCATTGACATTTTTCTTCAGTAGGAGGAAGAGTTATTTCTGTCCCGCAGGCATTTTTATCTCTGCAGTCTCTAACCCTAAACCCTTCACTATTATATGGACCCCAGAAATCACATTCCCAAATTTCTATGCAGCTTCCGTTTTCATCATATTTTAAACTTTCATTTGATTCTGAAACATTCTCCGGAATATTTGCATTGTAATCTTGACTTGTATCTTCATCAAATATTCTTGTCACTTGGCCCGCCGGCGTTTCAACTATCACTGCGCCTGTTAACCAATCCAATAACCAGGACCAAAATGAAAATTTTTTCTCAGCAACGCATATCCCACAGTCACTTATACAATTATAACATGATTCGCCAAAGGTTTCGCCTTCGCAAAAACTATCACCGCATACGGTGCCATATGGATCTGGACCAATCCCAATGCCCGGATCTTCCGGCTCTAAAGTTAATATTACGCGTTGCAAACCCTTATTTAAAACTTTAATGGCAACCCATGATGTGTCATTACGACATAATCCCTTTACATAATCCCAATCCTTGCATTTATAAATTTTATATCTGGGACCAGCGCAAACATAACCATAATCAAGCTTCATATTCTTAAAATCAGTCAACGGAGCACTGCTTGAAAGAACATCAAAATTAGTAAATGCTGTATTGATTGATGGAATATCGCTTAAAATAACTAAATCCTTATCAATATTCTCTTTAGATATCCCTTCAATGGTTATACCTTGAATCGAAAAAGCCTCAGTGGGTTGTATATTAAGATTAAATACGTCTGAAGTAGTTTTTAATGCTTCAATGTCTTTAGGATTAACACCTAACAAATCTCCTTTTTCATTGTAAACTTTAACTGTTTTCTGAAAACTGTTTATTCCCTCTGCTGCTTGAGAATTAATATTGATTTTTTGTTCATTGAGATAGAACTTTCTAGTCACTTGTCCAGTTATTGCATGGGCTGAAGAAATTATTAATAAGAGAAATATACCTGCAAATATTAAATTTAACAATTTTTTATTCATTATATGTGAATTAATGTAATTTTTCATTTATATGATTTTCTACCTTTTTTTTTGAAATTATTTATGCTGACTGTTTGTCCAAACCATTTTATTACAGATTTTTTATGTTTTTTTAGTATTTTCTTCTTATTTTTTGATTGAACAAATTCTTTAACTAAACCTGCTAATGCTGAACGTTTTTCTATGGGCTGCTTAAAATATAAACCCTTTGTTGGCCTTGTTATGATATATATTGATATTGAAATTGAAACTAAAGCCAATAAAATTGAAAGATAGAATGGGCTTTCAGGGGTAATAATCTCAATCGGGGCTTCAATTATTGGCCTTATAGTTTCTTCAGAAGTTATAACTTCTTTGCAGCCTTCTATAGCAGCATTGATTAATGCATTAGCTTTATCATTGAAACCTTGACGCAGTGACATTTTTGCTTGATCAAGTAATTCTTGCAGCTCGAGACACTCCGGATGTTCCCTGAATAAATCTGCTACAAATACCAGCTCCTTCAAAACGCTTTCAGGATCATCTATGGTTTCAGTTGTTAAATCAATATCAATAATAGATGAATCAGTAATTTTAGGGTTAGAAATATTAGCAAAAACCGTAACTGAAAATTTACCTGTTGTTACATTGGTTGTAATAATAGTCAAATTTGTGCTGTTCAGTTCATATGGATTAATCATATCAAACTTTGAAATTCCAGGGAAAGACACATCTATTCCGGAAGTATTCGAAACTGCGGATAAAACAACGCCTTTTAATGGGGTATCTTTATTTTTTAATAAGATAGGAATATCAATTGTATCAGTTGTCCGCATAATTAATTCACTTGGAGTTATTAAGCTTAATGAAACATATTCAGTTATACCGCTGCCACCGCCGCTGGTTTGTGTTACAGTTACTGTTCTTGTTACTGTTTCAGTTGATGTTGTTGTTATAGTTATTGCAGGCGGGGCAGTTCCATTTAAATAATATACAAATACTTCGTCAGATACTTTTGAATTTTTATAAATATCATATGCAACAACTCTCCAACTCCAATTATAATTTTCAGATAAATTAAACGTTAAGTCTGTTGCGTTTAAAGTTGAATTTAAGGTATAGTTTACATAGTTAAAACTTGATGAAGTACTAAACTCAAGTGTATAAACATCAAAATTTGTATCTGTGGCAGTAGTCCAATTAAATGAAGGGCTCCTATCATAATTCAACTGGTCACCATAGATATTATCCGCTATTGCAAGCAAATGGAATACTGAAGGGGGTGATTGATCCGAAGTTATAAAAGTATAATTTGTTCCTATGGCCGTATTAGCAAAAGTATCGGAACAGTTTAACCCCCACAAATGCTTTCCATCAATATTTGTAAATGTTATTAATGTAAAATTAAATGCTTGATTTGCCGTTACATCCTTAGTTTCCCTTTTTGACCAACCAGTTGACCAGTTGCCGTATAATGTGCATGCACCTTTTTCATTTAATGTTCCGGAGAAAATATAAGTTAAATTGTCATTAGTATAATTCACTTGGCTGATAATATTTGGCGCAATTGTATCATCAGTTTTGAATGTGTAATTAATCCCTAATGCCTGAGTATTTGTCAAATTATTAGTACAATTAATTCCCCATAGATATGATTGGTCAGAACTAAAAGTTATAGGCGTAAAATTAAATGCCTGGTTCGCTGTTGCATCAAGAGTTTGATTCTTCCCCCACAAACCAGACCAGTTTCCATACAAAGTGCAAGAACCCCCGCCATTTGAAACTGCAGACATAATAAACGATAAATAATTATTTGTGTAATTTGTTTGATTGGCAATCTGCGCCGAATATATAGGAGATGTTGTAAATGTATAATTAGTCCCCCAGGCAGAAAAACTTTGCGTATCTGAACAATTTGCCCCCCAAACTATGTTTTGAGAAGTTGAAAAATTAATACCGGTGAAATTATACGGAGTATTTGAAATTACTGCAGCAGATTCGTTTTTGGCCCATGAACCTGACCAATTGCCCCACAAACTACATTGGCCTGTCTTTGACGAAGTTAATGAAAAATTATAAATAATTCTATCTAAAGTATAATTTCTTTGATTTGTTATGCTTGGACCTGCAGAATCAAAAGTTGAAAATGTATAATTAACACCTAAACCCTGATTTATTGAGCTATCCGAACAATTCATACCCCAAATGTAACTATTACCTGAAGAAAAATTTATACTTGTAAAATTAAATAACACATTAGCAGTTACACCTAATGTTTGGTTAATTGTCCATGAACCAGACCAGTTGCCATACAAAGAACAAGATCCGTCTTCACTTGATTTGGCAGACATTGTATAATTTAATTGGTCATTTGTATAATTAATTTGATTTGAAACTGTTGGAGCTATAAAATCTCCAAAGGTGGCTGAATAGTTGCTATAAATTCTGATTAACGGTTCATTGGCTTTTGTGCCGTTCCAGCATGTCACTCTGCCAACATATGCATATGCATCCGCGCTATGGGATGAAATAAATAATTTTCTAACACTATTAGTATTATATTCTCTGGTTCTTGCGCTACTGTTGATATAATTAGAGGTATTTGAATTTTGTTCGATATAATAACTGATTTTGTTATTTGAATTATCATCAGTTACATAATAATTGTACAATTCACCGGTGTTAATTGTATAGGATAAAGATTCACTGCCTGTGCCATCCGCGACAAAAGGATTATTTGATATGGGCGCGCTAATTCGGCCTGCTGCAAATGTGCTACCGCTGCAGGTTGTTGATGCCCCTTCAATAAAGTACAAGTATAATGAAGATGAATCATTATGGTACACTTCAGTTTTACAGGTCATATTATTATCTCTAGGATATATTGTTGCGCAGGCATAACTGCTGGAACTCCCCCCGCTTACTTCCATAGATTTGTCATTATTAATATTTTGATATTTGTTATATGAACCCGTAACTTCCCAACCGGCCTGTCCTTGCTGCACTGCTCCAACTTGACTGCCAATTGTGCCTGACTCAAAATCATCTCTTAAAACATAATCT
The DNA here is from genome assembly GCA_018303425.1 of Candidatus Woesearchaeota archaeon. Taxonomy (NCBI): domain Archaea; kingdom Nanobdellati; phylum Candidatus Woesearchaeota; species Candidatus Woesearchaeota archaeon. Next base: position 23,395 of record JAGVYF010000023.1, read on the forward strand.
GATAATGTGCTAGAGATAGTCGAATTAATTAAGATATTCCCTTCAATATTGTCGGTTAACCACCTATAATTACCGTAAGTATCATTACATCTTATGTTCCACATCAAGTTTTGATATCTACCTAATGCGGTAAAATTGAATAATGTATTATTTGTTACAGAATTATTCGTCTGATTTAATGACCAACTGCCAGTTATGTTTGTCCATAATTGACAGGCACTAATCCCCGTGTCATCAATTACTCTTGTTGCGATAATACCCAAAGAATTGGTTGCACTGTAATTTTTAATGTAAGTGAAATTAGGTAAATTTATTTCAACCGACACAAATGAATAATTAGCGCCCCATGCCAGATTCTGGTTCCCGTCACTGCAATTCATACCCCAGAAATAATGAAGTCCGGGAGTTATAAAATTGATATTTGTGAAATTAAAAACAGTTCCTGCTAAAACAGAACTGCTTATATTTTTTCCCCAGGTACCTGACCAATTGCCATAAAGAGTACAGACACCATTTTCATTGCTTTGCGCAGAGAAAGTATAGTTAATTCTTTCATTTGTATAATTAATTTGATTTGAAATTATCGGAGGCGTATTATCGACGCTATAGAAAGAATAATTTGAGCCAAACCCTGAATTTCCTAAATTGTCGGAACAATTTATGCCCCAAAGATAGTTCTGATCTGCAACTGCGAAGATTATATTTGTAAAATTAAATAACTCATTACCGATATTTGAGACTGTTGAATTTTTTATCCATGCACCTGACCAGTTGCCGTATAATGAACATTGTCCAGATTCACTTGAATTCGCTGAAAATATATACAATTCTCTATCATTAGTATAATTTATTTGATTAACTATATTTGGCGCTGCAGTATCTAAACTTGCAAATGAAACATTGTTAGATTGACCATTATTGCCAGTTGTGTCTGAACAATTTACTCCCCACAAATAATTAAAACCATAATTTGTAAAATTGACTATCGTAAAATTAAATAAAGTATTTGCATTTACGCTTACAGTTTTATTCTTATTCCAGAGCCCTGTCCAATTACCATATAACGTACAGGAACCAGATTCAGAGGATTGTGAAGAAAATAAATAGTCTAATCTATTATTAGTATAATTTACTAGATTCGTAACGCTTGGAGCAATTTGGTCGGCAGTTGTGAAACTAATATTATTTCCAGTTACTGGATTATTAGATGTATCAGAACAATTTACACGCCAAAGATAATTAGTTTCAGATGCGATAAAACGAATGCCTGTAAAGTTAAATGGTAAATTGGCAGTTAACCCTGAAGTTGCATTTTTACCCCAAGAACCAGACCAATTACCGTATAACGTACATGTACCTTCTTCTGAAAGAGTTAATGAAAAATTATAGTTGATTCTATCATTAGTATAATTTTTCTGATTGCTTATCACAGGGTCTGCTGAATCTTGCACAGTGAACGAATAATTAGCAGACCATTTCTGATTAGCAAAAGAATCTGAACAATTCAAGCCCCATATATATGTTGAACCATCCGCGGTAAAGTTTAAACTTGTAAAATTAAATTTTTGATTTGCAATGACTGAATTTGATTGATTTAAACGCCAACTTCCGCCCCAGTCTCCAAATAATGAACATTGGCCGGTTTCAGATACATTAGCTGAAAAAGTATAATTTATTCTATCATTTGTATAATTTAACTGGTCATAAATTATTGGCGGAGTAATGTCTGCAGTTGTAAATGAGATATTTATGCCAATGCGGCGATTGCCTGATAAATCTGAACAATTTGCATTCCATAAATAATTATAACCCTCACTAGTAAAATTCAAACTTGTAAAATTAAATCTCGCGCCAGCTGTAACTGCTTTTGTTTCATTCTTAGCCCAGCTTCCGGACCAGTTGCCGTATAATGTACAGCTGCCGGATTCAGTGGATTTTACGGACATTGTATAGTTCAGCCTATTCGTCGTATAATTTACTTGGTCGGAAATAGTTGGCGGAATTGTGTCGACAGTTGTAAAGGAATAGTTCGTTCCCCATCCAATATTGGCCGATGAATCTGAACAGTTCATGCCCCAGAAATAATTCGTATTTTGACTTGTGAAGTTCAGGCTTGTAAAGTTAAACAAGGTGTTAGCTGTTACTGATTTAGTATCATTCTTAGTCCATGAGCCTGACCAGTTGCCGTACAATGTGCATGAGCCCGCTTCACTGGATTGCGCCGACATTGTATAATTGAACCCATCATTTGTGTAATTTAGTTGGTTGCTTACTGTTGGCGAAATAACATCTGCAACCGTTATAGTACTTGAGTTTACTTGCGCGCCATATCCGTCTACTCCATCATAAGGGGTTACACCGAAAGTTAGGTTTGTTCCAGTCAAGTTATAATATCTTGAACTTAAATTTGTAATAGTATGTGATAAGCCTGATGCGGCAATTTGACCATATGAAGTTAAATTATATAAGTCACCAATCTCCTGCGATGTTAAAGTTTTATTATATACCATAACCTCATCAATAGTTCCGTTGAAATAATTACCATCTACATACCTCCCTATAGATTTACCCGTTGCCGTGCCATTGCTATTTGTGCCAAAAAATGTTTGTTTTGCTTCCCCATTTAAATAAAATATACCTTTACCATGCGTTGAATTATATCCATAATTATATGTAACACCCATATGATACCATTGACTGGGATTAAGATTTAAACCGGTAATTATATGCACGTCTCCTCCAGAATTTGGCCAGAAAAATACTGAATCAATAGAGGTAATCAGCGAAAATGAAACTGCGGCATAATCAAGAATCGTTTGAAGCGTAGCCGAGTCTGTATCAAAGTTTATCCAGCTCGAAACTGAAATTTCTCCCGATCTCGTATATGTCGCTAAATCAATATATGAATTATTAGAAAAATGGTACGCTCTTTTGATTTTCCCTGTATAATTGCCTAAACTTCCTATTATATTACCATTATTACTGCCCGCGCTGTCGAGGGTATTAGAATCTAATTTCCAATAGGATACTAAGTTAGGATCTCTCCATGCATTTGTGCCATTAATATACCATTCATAAATAGTTGCATTCTCGAAATCATTATCTCCATCTGTAAAGTCCCATTTGCCACCGATTTCTGAAATCGTATTGTTGATTACACTAGGATGAATAGTTACGTTACCGGCAGTTGGAACAGACGGGTCATAAGCATAAGCAACCTCATCGCCAAACTCAAACTTCAGTATAGCATAACCAGAAATATTCATATAATGTATTATATTGCCTGTTTCATTGTCACAATTGTAATCATTATATATGATATGCGTTCCATTCTGAATAGGGGCTAACTTAGCAGAACCGCAATTTAATTCTAAGAAATCAAGCTCATTTCCATACTCGGCATTTGTTGGAGAAATACGCAAGTCAGCAGTACCAGAAGTCTCGAATCTAACTGTCCAATTATCCCCTGAATGTGGATAACTAAACACATCTAAAACTGTAATCTCAACTTCATAAGTTTGATTTGATAAGCTCGGAACGATCCAATAAATTTCGTCAATCAGCCCGTTATTATTATTGTCATTAGCCTGATATAAGTCAGTTAATTCCCTTATGCTTTCAGTAGTTCTATACAATTTAATAGCTGATAATGGCGATTCAGTAATTGTTGTATACGCCAAAATATTCTCATAATGAGTTTCAGAAGATATCACAATTTCTTTTTTATTAGAAGAAATATTTGTTTCATGCGCAACTGGCGCTTCAGTGTAATATTCAATTTCAACTTCTTCAACCTCTTCCTCAACAATAATTTCTGTGGAGTTATCAACATTTTCTTGTTGCGTCCCAATCACATTGCCCGTGATAAGATTTGTGACGGCTATAGGTTTTTCT
>JAGVYF010000024.1 GCA_018303425.1 Candidatus Woesearchaeota archaeon
TTGTGAATATAGCTATTCCAATAATTATTAATGAGATTAAAATAAGTACTAATAACAAGTTTCCTTTGATGAACTTTTTTCCCATATTTCTAAAAAATATTCGGTTTGTATATAAATTTACCCTATTTTTTCACTATTATTGCTTATTATTTAAATACTGGCTAAATAAATATTTTTACAATTAAACCATAAGGGGGTAAAAAAATGGATGAACGCCATAAACATTACGAACATCATGATGATAATGAACATCATGACCATTTAGAATCTCATGAACACCACGGGGATCATACGCATCATGATCATTTAGAGTCTCATGAACACCACGGAGATCATACGCATCATGATCATTTAGAGTCTCATGAACACCACGAAGATCCTAAACATCAGGGACATTTAGGAGATTACAGACATTATGAATCCCATAAACAAGTAAAAAATGAAGAAAAAAATTTATTTTCAAAGCCAATTCTAATTTTAATAGTTTTAGCAGGATTTTTAATTTTATTTAATCAATATCAAATAAATGAAATTATAGGTCTGTCTTCTTCAGGCAGGGGTTATAATTCTTTTTTTGGAGGTTCCACAGATTTAAGCAACATTGATATTAATTCATTAAAATCCACCGGCCATACTTTAGCAGCAGTTTTCCCGGTTGAAAATATTCAGACTTCAGATGATGCAATTGCAATAATATTCCCAACCGGTACGCCTGAGTACGGTGCGGAACTAGGGGTAAGTTTTGATGATCCGGTTGGTTCGCTTGACACGCTTTCAAAGATGTATAGAGGGCTTAAAGCTGAAACCGAAAAAAATAATCCTCAAGGCTTTCAAAAATTTATGAATCTTGCAAAAAAACCAGTTGGAATTTCATGTGAATATTGCTGCGGTTTAGGTCCAATTGGTATAGATAATAATGGCAACTCAGCTTGTGGCTGTCAACATAACCCTGCTTTATTATCAATAGCATTATATTTATCAGCTTACACTGAATATAATGATGGTGAAATTTTAAGAGAAGTAATGCGCTGGAAAACGTTGTTTTTTCCTAAAGATATGATTAATTTGGGAATGACAGTTGCAGGCGGAGACACTTCAGCATTAGCAAATTTACCAGGAATGGTAGGAGGATGTTAAAATGATAGAAACATTAAAAATATTTTACAAGTACAATAAATTGTATTTTATAATAACAGCGGTGTTATTATTAGTATTTTTAGTTGGCTGTGCAAAATCATCCAATACAGGGTATGCACCAGCAGGTCCAATAGGGGGCGGATGTGGAGGTTAAATGGCCAATTTCCATCATCAAGGTTCTGAACAACAAAAACAGGAACAACAAAAAATGTTAGAAGAACATAAATTACACAAACAAAACCTTCATAAGTTGCAACAGGATAAACGAAAAAAGAAAAAAATTGTCATGTCCTCACTAGGGGGCATTTTTTTAATCTTAATTGCATTAGGGGTGTATATTTGGACAGCCCCTGGTTCATATGATGATTTTGCAAAATGTTTAACTGAGAAAGGGGCAATCATGTACGGAGAAGATTGGTGCCAGTATACAAATGCGCAGAAAGGTATGTTTGGCAACTCGTTCAAATACGTTAATTATCAAGTTAAAACCGATCTTGTCAAAAGGCCAACATGGGTGATTGATGGAAAAGAATATCCTACTGTTCAATCATTTCAACGTTTAGCGGTTTTAACGGGCTGTAAATATTAATTTAATTAAAGTAATAAAATTAATTAGCAGATAAGGAGGAGAAATAAAATGAAAAAATCAATGTTATTCGCATTAGTGCTTGCAACGCTAGTAATATTATCAGGTTTTCAAGCTTATCAATTACACGGATTAAAGCATAGGGTTGCGGATATGAGTTTAAGCGGAGGATTAGCCTCTGCTCCAGTAACGCCATTGGCCGGGGGCCAGAAACCAGTAGGTTCCTTGCCTAGCAGTGTTCAAAACTTGCCGCAAATGGTGGGTGGTTGTTAATTAAGGTTACAATGAAATTAACGTTCTTGTTAATCATATCATTGTTAATTTTAATTACACTGAATTTAGCATATTTGCGCAAAGTCAAATACTTGACTGAAAAATATTGGCTTTGTCAATATTTATTAATCGGAGCAGAACATTAGCTGATGCTAACTTGGAGATTAGTCAAAAGCTTGCTGACATCATTGGTCATAGGTCGATAGCATGTTCATTCTTTTGGCTAGGTCAGTTCGCTATAAACAGGAGCTTTGACTATTGAATAACCGCCAGTCAAAAACTGGTAGGAAATGAATGTATTTTAAAATATAGGTGACAAATCATGAAAAAACTTAACACAGCATTTTACAATCAATTGACGAAACTATTTGTTGTATTAGTAATTGCAGTAATAGGATTCAACATTTACCAAACTTATTCTATAAGTACTCTTTATTCAGAAAAACTTGCTGAAGCAGAGGAACTGGCAAAGCCTTCCAAGATTGAACTTTTAGTATTAGAAGACTCTAATTGTCAAGACTGTTTTAAAATTGATACGTTGGTAGATGCCGTCTTAAATATGAACGTTGAAATTTTAAAAAACCAAAAGGTGGATTATAACTCTGCGGGAAATGAAATTGTTAAATACGGCATAACAAAGCTTCCAACTATAATTATTACAGGCGAAACTGAAAAATTAAAACTTTCAGGTTTTGAACAAGTTGAAGATGCACTTGTTTTTACATCTCCAAATTTACCTTATACACTTGCATCATCAGGTAATGTTTTAGGTAGAGTAACCGCAACAATCATAGAAGATGAAACCTGTGACAAATGTATTGATCTTAGTGCTGTTTATGCATCTCTTGAATCTCAAGGCATTGCGTTAGTATCTAAAAATATAGTTGAACGCAATTCTGCAGAAGGCAAAAAGCTACTCAAAAATTATCCTTTAAAGGCACTGCCTGTTTTATTGCTTTCAAAAGAATTTGGTAAATATCAAGTTGGCATAGTTGAAAATTGGGATTCTATAGGTGAAATTGCAGCAGATGGCACATATTATACAGACATCGTTGCAGTTCCTTATATTAATTTAACAACAAATAAAGTAATGGGGCTTGTTAATGTTTATTATATTGAAGATGATTCATGTCCCTCATGTTACAATGCTGAATCATTCAATAAACCAATTTTAAATCAGATGGGCTTGGTATTTGGCAAAGAAACTATAATGTACACTTCTTCAACAGATACTAAGAAATTACTTGAACAATATAATATAACAAAGGTTCCGACCATTGTTTTAAAAGGTGATACTGGTTTGTATCCCTCATTAGTTCAAGCATGGGGACCGGTCGGCACTATTGAAAGCGACGGGGCTTATATTTTAAGAAACCTTGATTTACTGAAACAAACTTATTTTGATTTAGAAATTGGGGAAGTTGTTAGACCATTGACTTCATAAGAAGATGAAAAAAAATTTTATTTTTTTTATTCTTGCATTAGTTTTTGCACTTTTAATTATTTATGCCAACGTGTATGAAGCGGGCTATGCGTTAATAGAAACGGAATCTAATTCTCCGCCCGCATTGCAAAAGATAGTTGATTATAACCAAGAATTTGCTTCAAATTTTATGTTAAAAATTTCATTTTTAGTCGCATTTGTCGCAGGAATTTTAGGAATTTTATCACCCTGTATTCTGCCTTTCCTGCCGGCATATTTTTCATATACATTTAAAGAAAAGACCAATATTACAAAAATGACTTTTATATTCTTTGCAGGTTTTAGTTTTGTATTTGTTTTAATGGGCGCGGCTGCAGGATACATTGGTTCACAGATAATGACAGTTGTACAATCTAAATGGTTAGTTTCACTAGCGGGCCTGTTCATGATATTTTTGGGAGTTATTACAATTAAAGGTAAAGATGTTTGTCAAGTTATAAATATAAAGTCAAGGTTTAAAAACGATGTTTACGGCACTTTATTATTTGGAATGTTTTTTGCATTTGGCTGGACAGCTTGCATTGGTCCTATTCTTGCAGGTATCCTTGGGATAGGGGCGATACTTGGCAATGTATGGTATTCAATGTTATTGCTTTTCTTTTACTCTCTGGGTAATTTAATTCCTTTATTTATAATATCAATGTTGTATGACAAATATGAATTAGGCAAAAGTAAATTTATAAAGGGCAAAATGTTCAATCTTTTTGGTTATAATGTGCATTCAACCAACCTGGTTTCGGGATTATTATTTATCCTTTTAGGTGTAATCTTGTTATTATTTAAAGGAACAGCAGTCTTTAACACCTGGGATATTTTAGGCACAAAAGAATATTTTTATTTGATACAACGTTTGCTTCTTGAATGGCAATATACGTCAATGATCGGAATGGGGTTACTACTTGTTTTTGTTTTGTTACTTTACTTTAACTTTAGGAAAAAATAATTCTTTGAACAATAAAGAACTGGTTCATTTATCACAGAGCCTGAAGAACGGCAATATTTATATAATAGTTAGGTATACCTAACATTATGCAGACTAAAGAAGATTATTTAAGGGTAATGCACCATTTAAACGACGAAAAAGGAGTGATTAAGTCCTCAGAAATTGCAGTTTATTTAAATATTTCTAAGCCGAGCGTATCTGAGATGCTCACCAAACTATATGATAATAAATTAATCGAAAATCCGAGGTACAGTGATATCAAACTGACAAAAAAAGGCATGGCGGAAGCAGTAAAAATAACAAATAAGCATAGGGTAATTGAAAGGTTTTTACAAGATACATTAAAGATAAGTAAAAATAAAGTTCATGAAGAGGCCCATAAATTGGAACATGCTTTTTCAGATAACGTGCTGTTTAAACTTAATGAATTTTTGAATCATCCCAAAACCTGCCCACATGGTAAACCCATTAATTGATGAATAAAAAATTAAGGAATAAAAATGATTGCTGATTTTATAATAACTTTTCGTGAAACGCTGGAAGCGGCTTTAATAGTAGGGATAGTTTTAAGTTATTTAAAAAAAACTCAACTGACAAAATATAATAATATGGTTTACATGGGGATTGCTACCGGAGTAATTGCAAGCATAATAGGCGCAATTTTATTTAATTTATTGGCAGGTGGTTTTACTGGTATTGCCGAACAAATGTTTGAAGGAGTAGTAATGTTATTTGGCGCATTTTTGCTTACAACTGCGATAATTTGGATGATGAAGCAGCGCCATTTAAGTGAAAATATAGAACGCAAAATTGCCACTAGTTTAAATACGGCTCAAAAATCCGGACTATTTTTTATAGTGTTTGTATCAGTCCTTCGTGAAGGAATTGAAACCGTGATATTTCTCAGGGCATCTAGTTTTGTATCCGGGGGCAATAGCTTACTTTTGGCATCTCTAGGTTTAATTGGCGCAGTATTGCTAGGGTATCTTCTCTTTGTAACTACCGTAAAAATCAGATTAAAATTATTTTTTAAAATAACAAGTATTTTGCTTATATTATTTGCAGCAGGTTTAGTTGCTCATGGGGTGCATGAACTGCAGGAAGCTCAAATTTTGCCAATATATATAGAACATGTATGGGATATTAATCCGGCAGTTAACGCCGATGGTTCATTTCCTCTCTTTCACGAGAAAGGTCTAATTGGCGAATTTATGAAAGGGTTGTTTGGTTATAATGGCAATCCCTCATTAATTGAAGTATTAAGTTATCTAGCATATATTATTTTGGTAACATTTTTATGGCAAAACATTAACCTAACTTATGTCAAAGCCAGGAGATAATTCAGACAGGAATGTTTTATTCAGAAAAATTTATATATTTAAATAAAACTTAAAAATCATGAAACTTCCAAATCTATTTATTAATACTATAAAAAAAAAGAAGCTTGAAGATGAGCAGAGGCGTAAGATACAAGAAGAAAAAGAGTTAAAAGAAGCTCAAACAGATTCTCGTTTATTGCAAAACCTTGAACAAAAAATAGAAATATCTGAAAAAATATTTGAATGGCGCAATGAACTTTTAGCAACTGATGTTGGTTATGAATTTATCTTGAAAGGTTCTCTATGGATTTATCACGGAGGTTGGGGTCATATAGAGGATGATGGTGGTTGGGGCACATGGTCAAGACTTTATTTAAGTCCTTATTCAATAGATTATAATCGGGGTTATAAAAATCTAGGAATGGATAAAATATTTGAATTTAGTGAGCCTTTACAAATGGCAGAACGCCTTAATTTAATATATCTTGAAAAAGTATTAGGCAAAATAAAAACAAAAGAAGTATATGATGACATACTCAAGTACAATGGTTATTTAAGCAAATATTAAGAGATTTCTCCCGACACTGAAACTACTTCTTTAATTAACGGAATATCTTTACCTGATTTTTTGATTGCATCTTGCGCAGCAGCATAAAGTCCATAACAACATGGAACTTCCATAATAGCAACAGTTACACTCTTGATATTGTTATGTTTAAAAACTTCAGTCAGCTTTTCATTATAATGTTCAATGTCATCTAGTTTCGGACAACCAATCACCAAAGATTTGTTGCTTAATAATTTACCATGAAAATTTGCAGTTGCAAAAGGTACGCAATCAGCACTGATTAACAAATGAGAATTGTTAAAGAATGGCGCAAACGGCGGCAGCAAGTTTAATTGCACTGGCCATTGCCTTAAGGCTGAACTTTGTTCAACATTATCTTCGGAATTGTTTTCATGTTTAATTTCTCTCATTGCTGAACCAGGACAGCCGCATTTTAGTTTATCTTTCATTTTTGTTTCCTCCATTAATGGATTATTAATATTATTTTCTTCAAGATACTTTATTGCTTGCTTAAGAAAATTAGTTTCTCCATGTTCTTTCAAATGTTCAAGGTGTGCCTTTATCGTATTCCCGCCAAATTTAACAATATTAGCCATTACAGTTTTTTCATCATAAGGTTCAGCTTCACGCTTTTCAATTTCAATTGCCCCGGTTGGACAATGTCCGATGCAAGCCCCAAGGCCGTCGCAAAATAAATCACTAATCAATCTAGCCTTACCATCAATTATTTGAATTGCTCCTTCCGGACAGTTCGGAATACACAAACCGCAGCCATTACAAAGTTCTTCATCAATTTTGATAATTTCTCTAAGCACCATTTTTATTTAATTCCTCTGCAAGTTTTAAATATTTTTCACTTGCACCCTTATACTTATGCTCCGCCACATCTTGTGCTTGTTTCAGCATCATTTTTTGCGCTTTTTCAGTCAACACATCGTCTGCCATCGGATACAAAATATTATCTTCCTTGAATATATGTTCTTCAAGCAATGTGCTATATCCGTCGGCACCTTCCATGATCAAATCCGGATTATTTGATTTTAAACCTTCAACCATCATCTTAACATAATCTCTTCCTTGTTCATGCTCATATAACATCTGATCCATTGGGTTGCAATGCATTTGCACATCATCTTTTTTCAGTTCAATAAACAGAATCTCTTCTTCTTTGGCATGGTGGTACTTATCAGCATAATTTTTTATAAAGTCAATTGCTTTTTCAAAGAATTTAGGATTAACCTTTTCTCCGCTTTTAATTTTTTTTGATTCTTTTTTTAAAGCAATCACAACTTTTAAAATGTGTTTGTGTTCTTCAATCAATATTTTAGTTATTGTCTCCATAATAATCCTCCATCTTTTAGATACCTGGTATAAAAACGATACTTATATAAATAGCGGAGAGTTTCATAAAGGATATCATATATCATAAACTGCAACAGCAGTATTAAGAGAAAAAACAATGTATTCAAAATGTACGGTTTTCAAAACCACTAACTTTATAGGTAAACGATGGACTTTAGTAATTTTAAACGAGCTTAATAAAAATCCGGGAGTTAAAAGATATTCTGAATTAAAAAATTCAATAATAGAGATTACACCTAAATTATTATCATTGAGGTTAAAGGAGCTTGAGAAAGAGGGTTTAATCAGCAAACAAATCGATGCTTCTAATTTTCCTATAAAGTGCGAATATAAATTAACTGATAGTGGTAAAGACTTTATTAGAATTATACAAGATATGAAAGAGTGGGCGCTTAAATGGGGTTTAAGGAATAAAGTGTGTGAAAATACTGATTGTCAGAAGTGTACATTATAATCTTATTCTTCTTCTTTAAATTTATATTTAATTTTAAGATAAATTATCATAAAGAGAGTATTAAGTAAAACCGTAAATAAATAAAGGAATAATAAACCGAATTCTCCAATGTTAATTATAGCTATCCTAAAAGAAATTAAGTAACTTGAGACAATCAGAACTAAATAAAAAGGATTATATGAAAAAGCGAGAAAAATAGAGAGTATTAATATCAGTGATTGGTTATAGAGAGGAGTTTGAGCAATAAGATAGTTTAATATTAAAAATAAAATAATCACCTTTCCCAGATAAAATAGAACTTCAGTTAAGTATGGTATCTTTTGATTTTTTCCCACGACTGGTTTCCTCCTTTAAATGCTAATATCTGTGCTACGAGGACAGAATATAAAACAATTGTATGATAATAAATAATGAATAATGGAACTGCTAAAATTGCCTTTTTGTCATGTGAATAATGTGCGACTATTGAAAAGAGAATTCCATAAATAAAAAGGGAATAGACCAAAAATGAAATTATAAAGAATGATAAGGAAGAATAATCACTGGAGATTAAAAATAAAGGTATAACAAATAAGGCTAATATCTTACTAAACAAAGCATAAAATCCAAACAAAAATAAGAAAGTCCATTCTAATGAAACTGAAAATGTTTTTTGATGAAAATAATGTTTAGAGAATACTTCTAAACCGCCTTGTTGCCAACGAACTCTTTGTTTTATTAAATCGGAAATATTTAAGGGAACTTGTGTATAGCATACAGCATCCGGAGCCATAACAATTTTGTATCCTTTTTCTAAAATCCTAATTGAACTATCAAAATCTTCTGTTAGGGTGCCTTCTTCAAATTTTTTGATGGCATTTTTTCTGTATGCTGAAAGAGCCCCCGGAGTTACAATGACATTTCCTAATGAACTTTGTGAATTCCTAATAAAGTGAATTCCCAATTCATATTCTATTTTTTGTAGATAACCTAAAAGACTATGTTTTGAAACCGCAACAACATTTCCTGCAACCGCCCCTATATCTTCTGAACTAAAATAACTTATTATTTTTTCGATAGCATGAGAGTTAAGATAAGAATCTGCATCTATTGTAATTAAAAAATCTCCATTTGTATATTTTTTTCCATAGTTTAATGCTTTTGCTTTTCCCTGATTTTTTTGGTTAATTATTTTAAAGTCAATATTTCGATGGTCAAGATTATTTTTATGCTTTTTTTTAAAAGAATTAATAACCTCTAAAGTTTCATCTGTAGAACCATCATTAATTACAATAATTTCTAAATTAGGGTAAGTTTGATTAATACATGAAGTCAATGTTTTTTCAATACATATTGCTTCATTATATGCAGGGATTAAAACCGAAATTAAGGGATGTTTATGAAAACGAAGTTTTCTTTTATGAATTATTAAAAGAGAAACACGATACGCAATATAGATAAAATCAAATAAAATCCAGAAAATAATTAATTGAAATAAAGTTATCATTTTATTTATCTATTATAAATAAAATAAGTTATATTTAATAAACTTTCTATAGTATTGACTTTTAGCCAAATAACATATTAAACCAATTTAATATATTATTAATCTTTCACTAACACATTATAACTAAAAAGAGAAAAATAAAATATGCTCATTTTCCACTGGTCTTTAACCGATGGAGTCAATGAGCCTTTGACAATAAAAACGATATAACCTCGCCTATCCCACCATTCGCTTCGCTCATTCCACAGCAAGCTGCGGGGTATTAAACCCAAACGGTAATAAAATTAAGCAAATGCTTGTTTTACGTTACTGCTGAATAAAAAGTATCCCACTATAGCAAGTTGTATCACAAGATTGAAAATATTATTTGCAATCTCTCCTTGTATCATGGAAATTACTGACGCTAAAATTCCTAAAGCGGCAATGATTATTACTACAAATCTAGCCCAAGGCCTTGCTTTCCATAAACCTCTTCCAATGAAAAAGCTAAAGATACCGAAACCAATTAATATGATCCCTGCTATAACAAATAAACCCGCGCCTAATATTCCAAGTAAAGGAATTTGATTTACGATAGAATCCATCATCCCTGCGCCAACAAGGGAAGTCAAACCAAAAATTATTCCAAAAACTGCCCCAATATAATATAACACAGAAACAACCTTTACTCCTGTTGGAACAGATAGTCCATCATCCATTTTTACACCCCATTTTATTTATTTTTTTAATTAACTTTAAAAGATTATGAAACAATAACTATATATATCTTCCTAAAAATCTTCGCAATGATGGTTAAAATTTTTCTGGACAGTATAAAAAAAATAGTATATGCATAGTTTTTGTCCGTTTGGTTGTGTATTTAAGATTAAAAATAAACTTTGTTTATGCTAATTCTATTTTTAAGAGAGTCCAAATTTAAAAACTGAATAATTCTTATCTAGGGATAAGTTTATATATTTATTTTAAAATATGTTTTTTTCAGATGAATCAAAGAATCCATAATTTAATGAACTCTGATGTTTATCTGAAATCGTTAGACAAATTAGTTGCATGGTCAGCCTTTTTATATCCTTTAACTGCGCTCCCCCAATTATATGAAATATGGATTAATAAAAATATTAATGGAGTTTCATTGCTTAGCTGGAGTCTATTTTTAGTCTTTACTTTACTATTGTTACTGCATAGTATTGCTCGAAATGATAAAAATTTAATAATTATGTGGTTATCCTGGATTGTTGTTTATATTGGGATTATTGGGGGTATTTTGTTACAGGGCTAGCAAGTGGGCAATTACAGGAAGCCAGCTTGTTTTTCTGAAGTTAATCAGATTGACATAATTAATAAGATTTGATTATCTTTGTGTATTCAAAGAAAATGAATTCAAATTTAAAATAAATAATTATTATATTTTTCAATAATAATTATATTCAATTGTGGTCTGAGGCTTAAATACAGCGTTGTCCAGAGTCGTTTCATTGGCAATTAGTCTCTTTAGATTTAACTATAACTGCAATGCTGTCATTTCGCTTCATTCCGCAGTTAAAAGTTAAACTTTTAACGACCATTCTTGGCTACTTTATGTTTTAAATTATATATACTAATATACAGACAATGGACTTTCTGGACAGCACCTTAAATGCGAAAACTTTAAGTAGGTTTGATATTCACTTAATTATATGGATGTTCTTAAACTAAATAAAAAAGCATGGGATGAGATTGGCGAAAAAACTGCCTCTCCATATATCAAGCATAAAAAATACTTAGAGATATTCAATGTTTTTTGCAGTAAACTCCATAAAAATGATTTTGTTCTTGATTTTGGTTGTGGACCCGGAATTCCATTTACAAAAGAGTTGGTCAAAAGAGGTTTTAAAATTATTGCAATTGATATTTCAGAAACAATGATAAAAGTTGCAAAAAAGAATGTTCCGGAAGCAAAATATCTTAGAGTTTCAATGACTGACATCAATTTTGAAAATAAATTTGATGGAATTTTTTCAGGATATACTATGCTTTGTTTAGATCCAGATAATTTTAAAATTGCTGCAAAAAAAGCAGTTAAATCATTAAAACGAGGTGGTTTTTTCTTTTTGGCTCTTAATGAACCTGCTCCAGAGGGACATGATGAAGCAGAAAATTATACTGAAATTATGGATCAAAAGATGTATAGCAGACCTTATACTGAAGAAGAAATTAGAAAAGTTTTCGCAAAATTAAATATGAAAATAATTAAAGTTGCAAGAGAAACAGTTAATTCTAAAGCATATGGTGATGAATATACTTTACTTGTTCTTATGCAAAAACAATGAACGCCTTTGCACACAACTTTGAAATTTCTTTTTAGGGATGTTGCATTAAATTTCAGCTTTTTTGGAAATATTGCCTGAATTCAGATATCATGTGCAATTGAGTTTTCATGATTATAAAAAAGCTTTTGAATGTTTACAATATACAGTCCATCCTTTTTTTGCGGGTTTTCCTTCCTCATGATGGTATTCGCAGATGATACAACATCTTTCATATTTCAATCTAGGACACCATTCAGGGGGACAACTTTCTTTCTTACCAATTTTACGATACTTATTCTTTCTCATATTGATAGTAATAGGATTTTATATATTTAAACATATTGTAAAAACGGGTTCATCTGGAATGGTCATTGTCCCTATATTAGTATATCATTCTTTACTTAATTTTAGCAAGAACATTCTTGCTTTTAGAGTATATTTAGAGCATACTAATTCGACAACGAATAACGAAGTGATAATTCCGGATTAACCCGTAAAAACTCAACTTTTCGCTCACTAACGTTCACTTGTTCTCCCTGCTCCGCTTCGCTCGTAACTGGAAACGAAACTAACTAAAACCTGAAGTTAAGAGTAATAACTCTACCCAACATTGGACAGCATCTATAGTTAGAAAGTTTTAAATACTTATTCTCACATATGAGTCTAATCATGATATATGAGGTTTATTCCTAATATAAAATTGAAAAAAAGCAATAATTTTACTAAAAAAGAATATATTCTATAACAAAACTTAACTTTAACATTTTGTGTTATGTTAGGATATATTGTTTTATTTATTTAAGGGGCAATAAAAATATAATGGTTCAAAAAAAGGTGTAAATAATAAGTGCAAGATATTTTTAATATATGTAATGTTTTTATAAAGCAATAAAATTGCTTAAGAAAAAGAAAATAAAAATATGGGGGGAAATCCAAAATGTCTTACGATGAAGATTATGATGATGATGATGACAATGGCGGAGATGGCGACGAAGAATATTAAGTTTTAGTCATTAACATTTTTTTAATTTTTTTATTTTATTAAATTTGTTTTTTTCATTGTTAAATTTTTCTGAATTTTTTTATCTTTGTAAGTATAAGTGACATGAATCTTTTTCATGTTAAGATTCAGGCCAGTGTAATACATGCACGTTGAATCGGTCATGGGCGTTGGAGTGAATAACTGGATATGCTGATTATTTTTTAACGTTTTTACCTTATCGGCTAACTCTTTATCTTCTTTAATGCTGGCTCCGGGGTGGCAAAGCATAAAATAGTATGTCAAGTTTTTATCGCCGGCAATTTTGATAAAGTTGTCAAGGTCGCCTTTATCTTTATTCATAAGTTTTAATACTTTTGGCGTAACATGTTCAGGCGCAATTTTTATAGTGCCGGATGTGTGATAAGTAAGAAGTTCTTTTACATATTCGGGTGTAGCCATATCGTATCGGATTCCTGATCTCACATAAACTTTTTTTACACCGGGAATTTTTCTAGCTTTTTGCAATAATTGAATTAATTTTTCATTTGTCCTGTTTAACTGTTTACAATCAATGCAACTTTTTTCACATTTATTGCAATCGGTGCCGTACATGTTAACAGATGGCCCGCCTAAATCGTCAATGTTGCCCTTAAAATGTTTCATTTTAGTGATGTGTTTAATTTCACTAAGGATAGATTCTTCACTTCTTGACACAACTTTACTGCCTTGCATAAGTTTGAGTGAACAAAAACTGCAATCACCATAACAGCCTCTATGCGTTATCATACTAAATTCGAACCCGTTTAAATGCGGGGAACTGACATTTCTAGTGAAAGGAAGCCCGTAATATTCGTCAAGATCTTTAGATGTATAAATAGGCGATTTATATTGCAGCAAATATCTGTTATCAATCTTTTGCGCAAGATTCCTGTAATTAGTTAATCCGTTTTGCATTTCAACAAATTTACTTTTATCTTTAACAACATCGTCGTATGACGGTAAAATCTTAAATGTTTCAGGCGCGGTTTTTGAAATTATGCATGTGCCTTCAATACCTTCTAAGGATTCGCCTTTCTTTATTTTATTGGCAATTTCCAGGATTTGTTTCTCTGCAGATCCGTAAGCTATAATATCCGTTTTGGTGTCAAACAATAAGGGTTTTCTTAGTCGATTTTCCCAGTAATCATAATGTGTGAATCTTCTTAAAGAGGCTTCAGTTCCACCAAGCACTATTTTGGCATCTTTAAAATTTTGTTTTATCCAGTTACTGTAAACTGATACTGCCCTATCGGGCACTTCTTCGTTATATTTTAGATTTTTATCGTTAATTCTTAATTTTTTAAGGGGGGTGTAATTACGCACCATGGAATCAATTGCGCCAGATGTTACGCCAAAGAATAGTTTAGGCTTGCCTAATTTTGTTACTTCTTCCCGTTTTGCGGGTTTTTCAATAATGCCTACTTTAAAATTATGTTTTTCTAACCACCTTTTGAGCATGGCTGTGCCTGATAATGGATG
>JAGVYF010000025.1 GCA_018303425.1 Candidatus Woesearchaeota archaeon
CTCACTGTTGTTTCTATAAATGATGTGGATTTTGAAGCCGGCACAACAACTTTAGGGCCGGGAGGCACTAAAACTTATAGTGGCGCAGCTGCGTCATGCACTGCCGGACAGAGTTTTAGTTACAATGTGACAATTACATATACTGATAAAAAGACCAATGCTGATTACACATATACCGGGGGCGGTATTAAGTTAGAAGGCACGTGCGCTAATTAGGACTGGTTAAGTTTTTTTTATTTTTTTAATAATTTCTTAATAAATTGTAATCAACAAAATTAAAGAAAATTTTAAGCGCCTTTATAACAAAGATAAGTTTATAAACTTCTTTTTTATATTATTATTATTATTATGAAAAAAGAGGCATCATTTGTTTTAATATCATTATTGTTGCTAGCCACATTTGTTTCTGCAGCTGTAGAACTGGAAGAGTCTGAAATTAACACTGAAGAATTTGAACTTCAGCAAAATGTGCCTTTAAAAATTAATGGAAAATCAATCACTTTGAGGGATGATGGAGTTAATGAAGCGTATGTATTAGTAGATGGAGTAGATGGTACAATTATATTTGGAAAATTTGAATGGATAAATGGGGTAAGTATTATGCTGTTAAATATGCATGAAACAAATATCCATAGAAATTTGACGGCTTTTGTGAACATCACAACATATGGTTCATGTGGTGATGGCATTTGCCATGAAAGAGAATTTTGTTGTACTGATTGCGGGTGCAAAATTCAAGAAGAGGTTTGTCTTGATAATCAGTGCAGTAGAGCTGAAGCAAATGAATGTACTACGGATTTACAATGTTTAGATGATAGGACTTGTACGATTGATATTTGTGAGGGGGTACCTCGAAAATGTGTGCATAGGTTAGTTAAAACTTGTATTAATGGAGACAATTGTTGTGCTCCTGGGTGTAATATTAATGATGATAGAGATTGTGCCAGTAATACAATTGAATGTATGGTAAATGAAGACTGTGAAATCGGTGAAAAATGTTCAGGGATTACACATCTGTGTTATAAAGTAGAACCGCGGTTAGTTTTAAAAACTTCGCTAGAACCTGAGATTTCTTCTGAACTAAATCCTTTGTCTGTTCCTGCTGGAACAAATAACAGCAAAAATAAATGGCAGCCCCAAAGTATAATTGTGTTAGAGATACTTATAATCACATTTTTAATTTTTGGATGGAAATATATGTTTAAGTAGTA
Organism: Candidatus Woesearchaeota archaeon; assembly: GCA_018303425.1. Taxonomy (NCBI): domain Archaea; kingdom Nanobdellati; phylum Candidatus Woesearchaeota; species Candidatus Woesearchaeota archaeon. The sequence goes on from JAGVYF010000025.1 coordinate 1,212, forward strand.
AATTAAATAATTATAGATTAAATTTGAATAACAGAGTAAATTGAAGTTATTTTTACTCTTGAGCCAAAATGATTTTGCTTGTCTTATTTTTGCCAATTGAAATTGAACCTGATTCAAGATAAACTTTATTTGGATCTAAATCATATGTTAAACTTAATTCTGTTATATTAACATGAGAATTAGAAGTCAATATCGCTAGAACTCCATTAACACCGCTAACCTGGCCAAATTTAACTTCCATGCTTCCTGGAGGATTTTTAAGACTTAAATAAAATTGTTTATCAGGTTTACCGTTATTTTCTATGGCATTCAAAAGTTTAGAATTAGTGCATGTCCAACCAGTTTTATCTTCAAATGTCTGGGTAATTAATGTGCCCGAACCATCACCAATTGGACTGTCACAGTTGCCCATCCTTTCGGAATTAGTTACAGCATAGATAGATATTGAATTAATACTGGCGTAAGGTGGTGAAAAAAATAGATAAAGATTTTGGCCATCAATTAAGAATCTAGTATTATATGGACGGATTACGAAACTGTTATTAAATCCATCAAGTGCAATGTCCAAATTAACTTTAGAAGAATAAGTATTTTCAATATAATCTTTATAGTTTGATGCCACTGTTTCATAAGCTACAGCGTGAGATAGTTCTGAATGATTAAACCGAATAATCACATCACTGGAACGAGTAATTGAATCTAACCTAACCTTTAGAAGCTCATAAAAAGTATTTGAAAGTATATCATTTTCTATATAAAACAATCGTGAAAATGAGTTACTTCTAACTATTGACTCAGATAAACTTATTTGATTATGCAGGTATGATTTTGCAAATATTAAAATTGAAAACATAAGTAAAAATGTTATCAATGTAAATAAAAATCCTTTTTTATTTTGCATAATACCAAACCTTCATATTTGCCATGTAAGGATCCAGGTTATTAATAAATACTCTTCTGGAGATGACATATTGATCGCTATTTAAACAACCAGTTTTAGAAACAGAATATTGCGGGACGTTACTTGAATCAAGAATTGTGAGGTTTGCGCAATAATTAACAGACAATGTATCAATATAATCACGCATATAAGTTAAATTTCCGGAGTTAAGAATATAGGAAAGTGAATTTGATTTTTCCAGGATAGTTAAATAATCTTCTGATACTTTCAATAAGTCATATTGAGCATAGGGATTTCCGTCATTACTAAAAAAATAGTAATTGATATATAAAAAAAAACTTAGACATAACATCAATGCAAATAATGCATCTATTGTAAATAATATTGCTTTTTTATTTAATTGCATAATCCCTCCTCACATTCTTTCCATATTTTTAAATTAACATATACAGGAACATTATTTAATAATGCAAATCTATTATGATTAATAACTTGTGTAGTGTTAGCATAAGGTGAAATCCCAATTGTATACATTTTCTGAAACGACTCACCCTCATATAATGATAGGACCAAATAATAATTTTCATAAGGGTTAAACAGTCCTAAATATTTTTTTGAGATCGTATAGTTCATGTTTATTAATTGATTTATCTTTGACACATCAAGGTTCCATGCGCCCCTATTATCTAAAGCGTTTGCTCTATTTTTATATGTTGAATTATATTGGTTTTGACTTAAGGAAGTGGTTAATCCAATTGAATCGACATCCTCTGACCAGTTTGAAGGATATCCTTCCGTTAAAATAAGTAATGATAAAATATTCCTTGCAGTAATCTCAAAATTATCTCTCTCATTTTTAAAAATAATCTTTTCATTAATTATATTCCAAAGAGTTGCTATAGTTAAAAGAATTCCCATAAACAAAGTTATTGCAAAAATTAGATCAATTGAAAATATTTGGGCATTTTTATGTTTAAATTTTAGTTTTATGAGTTTCATCTTATAATTATCTTACCATTTTGATTTTCTAGGGTTATTGGGTCATGTATATTTGTCAGGTTTGTTTGAATTCGGGAAGTTATTAAAAATGCAGAATGGGTTTTTCTAAAACCAAAATCAGAATAATTAATTTCAATGAGTTGATAATCTGGAAAAAAGTTTATAGAATAATCTATATTGTTCGCTAAAGTTTCAGGCAGAAAGACTACTTGGGTAGTGCCATCACCGGAAAGATATAATGAATTAAAATCGTGCGTAAATAAATTGAGTATTTCATTGGCATATTGATCAGTTGTAAATATTTGAAATTGTTGTGATTTGTCAGATGCGGTTTTAAACAAGAATAAAAACATGATTAATGCAACAGAAATAATAATAGTTAATTCTACTGAAACTTGTGCTTTTCTCGCACTATTTTTTAATTTTATTATATTAGCCATAAACAGTTACATTTACATTATCAATATAGTGATTTTCTGAAGTAGCGCTACTTACACAAGCATATCTTAACTGGACTGTTGAAGATAGCGAGATATACGATGCAAGATTTAATGTTACAGAACCTGATAAATCATCATTTGCAACAGAAGCACAAACTGTCCATATATCACTAATCCAACCACCGCCATCATTTAAATCTAAACTTGAACATTCTCCCGCGTCTAAGTCTATATATTCCCAATCAAATGTTAGATTAGCTTTTGAATATGTGGATAAGTCAATATTTGAAGTAGTTATCTTATCTTCAGTATTACATCTTGTTGCATAGGCCCTATTGTTTAAAATCTTCCACTTTGTACCTGTTTCTATCCAGCTTCCTCCGAGAGTTGCAATACCAACTGTTCCGCTGTTTGCACGGTTAAAGTCATCATAAAAGATTATTTGAATTATTGGGTTTGTTTTTACAATACTGCTAATTGCACTAGTGTTAATATTTCCTGAATTATCTTTAGTATTAAGCGTAATATTGTATAAAAAATCAGAGTTCAATCCTGTTGCATTATAATAAGTATTAGAAGTATTTACAATATTTATTCCGTTTAGATGGATAATTGTTGAATTAAAATCTGCATCAGAAGGATTTGTCCATGTCCAATATATCCAATTTGTACCAACGGATTGATTTGTTAAATTTGTAACTCTACCTGGTGGATGGGTATCAGTACCGGTACAATTTGAATAGTTAAATGCATCACAATCCGGTTGACAAAGTAAATCTCCGCCACTATAACCTTGACTTATACAAGTTTCACCCGTTAAATTTGTGCCGTCACAAATTTCCATGCTTTCAATAAAATTATTGCCGCATACATAATTATCACATCCGGAATAATCATATAAACATGAGCCAGTACATGCTAAAGTGCCGTAATCATAACTCTGACTAATACAAGTTTGGCCGCCTAACTGCAATAAATCACATTGTTCACCTGATTCAATGATTGAATTACCGCAAAAATCTTCAGCTACAATGGAAGAATTACCTATGCTAATTGTATTTCCGGAAGATTGAATCTGCACCCACTGATTACCGATTGTTGCATCAATAGTCCCGTTAAGATTATAATCCAAATTTCTATAAACAGTTATATCGGATTTCTGACCATATAATAACATTGTTATTGTTTGCTGATTGATGCTGATTTGTTTAACTGAATTGGGAAGGTTCACATAGATTCTTGCTTTAGCTCCTTCGCCTTGTTGATAAACTAAATTAGCGGCATTTTCTATGGAATCAAGCGCGGTTCTTGCTTTAGTTATTTCAAAATCAGTATTAACATTTGAAATATTTTGCTGATTAATCATAAACACTATTAAAAATACTATTAATGCCATAGCTAAAATTATCAAAGTTTCGGTTGCAGCTTGTGCTTTATCCATTATATGCCTCTTTTTAAATAAGTAAGCTAATTTATACATATATAAGTGTTTTGTTGTCTTCATTTTATTACTTCAGTGGTTTAATACTCAAAATAGTATGGCTATTTTTGTATGCAAAATCAGAGATTTTGTAGTATTCCTAGCTTACTACTATAAATTAAACGCATTAACACATGAAGTTCAAAACATCGGACTCATGTCAGATCGTCAGACTATGTATGAACGTGCTCAGAATCAAAGATTCTAATATGTGCTCAAAATCGTAGATTTTGACAATACTCACAACTTACGGTGTGTGGATTTTTTTGTGGGTATTGTCTTTGATATAATTAAATTTAAATAGGTGTAAAACTTTAAATTAGGATATGTTAGAAAAACTAAAAAAAGAGTTGAAAAGTTTACCTAAAAATTTCATTGTGGGAGTTGTGTTGCCGACAAAAAATTATGAATTTATCAATCTTGAACTTTTGAGAATGTTAAGCGCCCAAAAAGGTGTTGTTGGCGGTTATGTCTCAGTTAACAGGCCGTTTAATGATTTATCCCTCAAATTGAAGTCTTCAAATATTTCGCTGGATAACCTTTTCTTTATCGATTGTATAACCAAGGAAGTAGGTGGAAAATCCATTGATTCTCCTAACTGTGTATACATCGATTCGCCTAAATCTTTAACTGATATCGGGATTGCAATGCATCAGTTTATTGTGCATACCAAAGATTATGAAAAGTTTTTGTATGTGGATTCAATAAGTACTTTGGGTATACATAATGATTCTAATACTATGCTAAGATTCATACATTTCTTAACAGGGAAAATTAGGTTATGGGGAATACAGGGGGTTATGGTTGCATTGCACGAAGACAGCGATCAAAGATTGATAGCTGAGATTTCACAATTTTGTGATAAGATGATTGATTTAACGTGAACTACGCATAACTTAACTCCTTTCATGTTAAGGACGTGGATTTCTTGATAGCGAAGTTAAAACGTCTTAATTTGTTGCCTTTAATAAATTTGGAAGAGAATCGGGGATATTATCCTCCTGATTGGGGTGATTGTAAACATTCTGAAATTTTTATTCTTATTGCTTAGCCTCTATATAAAAGAAGACCATTTAAAAACAGAAATAATGTTATCAGAGATGAGAGGATGCAATAAAAACAATAATTTTTAATTT
>JAGVYF010000026.1 GCA_018303425.1 Candidatus Woesearchaeota archaeon
GGCTATTTTGATTTTGAAGCCAGGGAGTATCTTGGCAATGATATGCAGGTAAGTTTTATGGCGGTAGGTGATGCGAATTATGACAAATTTCCTTTCCAAGTAACTGAATTTGGTAGTGAGGCTCAACTGGCAGAAAATCTGAAGAAATTGGTTATTGAGGGTGGCGGAGGGCCTCCCTGTTGTGAGAGTTATGAACTTGCGATGCTTTATTGCGCACGCAATGTGATCATGCCGAAGGCTATCAAACCTATTATTATCTTTATCGGTGACGAAGCATTTTACGATTATGTTTATCAGGATCAAGCGGCCAAATGGGCATGCGTGCAAATTGCTGAAAAGAAGATTCTGACTTCCAATATTATTGAAGAACTTAAGCGGAAGTTTTTGGTGTATATCATCAGAAAGCCATATGGCAATCAATTTTTAAGCAATCGCGCAAATTCTATTGATATGCAAATTCACCATGCATGGGTTAACGCGTTAGGTCTGAGGAATGTTGCGCTTTTGCCTGATCCAAACAGGGTAGTTGATGTAATCTTTGGACTGCTTGCAGCAGCAACCAACATGGAAGAGTATTTTTGGAACGAAGTTCATGAACGTCAGATTAAGGATGAAAATGGACGGGAAAAGCTTCAGGTGATTTTGAAAACTCTTTACACGGTGCACGACATTGCAAAGCTGACTGATGGCAAGTAATATTTTAACAATCAGGCGAATGTCATGATTTCTAAAGATGAACTTCAGCTATGGGTAACTTTGTGGCCGAGTTTTAGTCATTATCCAAATTTTGCGCGCGATTCACAAATTAGCGCAATCAGGCTTAATAGCGCTATGATTACACCTGAACAGCTTCCAAAGGATCTTCAATTAGCGAACAATTACTCAGGCATTGTGCCATTGTACTTTGATATCAAAGGCAGGCAGTTAAGGGTCGTTGATGTTATTCCGCGCGATGGACGTGTTCATATTGTTCTTAATCATTCGATTGAAGTTAAAACGCCCACTAAGGTAATCTTTAAAGCAGGGAATGATTGGGGCAGACTTATCGAAGTTAAAAATGGTAATTGTCTTATAATCGAAATAGTCAATAATGGTAATGAATGTTTTCCTAAATTTAATATTATTCAGGGTGAATCAATTCATATTTTTGAACCAAGTTTAAAAGTAAAAGGCGATGTTTTTTCTACGATTGAGCGTCATAAAATCCAGATTGCCAGAACCAAGGGAATTGATCGATTTTTTTTGTCATATGTAGAAACACAGAAAGAACTTGATGAGTTTCAGGAACTAGTTGGACAGGACTCTGAAATCATTGCTAAAATTGAGAATAAGGCTGGTCTTGAATTTGTGGCTAATGAATTTAAAAAGAGGCCTAATCTTTCACTGATGGCCGCCCGCGGTGATCTTTATCTAGAGCTTGATAGGTTTCATGACATCATCCCTGCGCTGAAATTAATTATCGGTGCAGATCCAGAAGCGTCAGTAGGTTCCAGATTTATGCTTTCTATTATGCCTCGTGATCCATTAAAGGTTAATGGAATTTCAGATGATAAACTTGAAATTAATACTCCGGAATGCTCGGATTTTCTTGAAATTGCATGGTTATGGGACCTTGGTTATCGCAGAATGATGTTTTGCGATAGTCTTTGCCTGAAGCGGAAATATCTTGCATTTGCAGTAAAAACGTTTTGCGAGCTACGGGATAAGTTGTTGGAGAAGTAAAATTTCAATGCAAAAGCTACTTTTAGATTACTTCAGGGGTTACACTCTAAGTAGATTTTAATAGAGTAAAAACTTGTGTAATAAGACCAGAACTTAGCAATTTTTGCGTTTGTAAAACGTTTGAATCTCCTATAAAAAAAAGAAATTATGGAGTTTTGCTCGTTCTCCTGCCAAAACGGGCATTCTTTGAGCGATTTTTAAGCTGATAAAAAACTGGAAACTCTATTGGTCCATTTTTGAGTTTAGGTAAAATAAAATACCAAAATAAGTTATAAGATGGAGGAAGCTATGGCTTCAGACAAGGCTTCAAACAATCCCCCCAAAATCTATAAAGTATGGACTTATGACGAAACTGAAGGAAAAGTCGTAATTAGACTGGGATATGCGGAAGGACAGCCTGAAGATATTAAAAACTTTTTTGGACTTGATTTTTCCAAGGGTCATGAGATTCATTGTGACGAAATTATTGCCCGGCGTATTGAACCTGCTGATGTGGCGCAAAAGAAAATTTTATTGGGTCAAAAATTAGAACTTGAAAACAAATTATTACAGGTTAAGCGAGAACTTGATTGGAAACCATAAAGAAAATAACGTTTGATATCGAAAAGGCAGTGATGGTAAAAAGGTTGTAGGGAGGTAAGAAATTGAGCCAGAGCAATATCCAAAATTTTACTGCCACATGGTTCTATAAACCTATAAATTTATCTCTTGCAGAAATTTTCATCGAAACCGAATTTGATGCAGTAAAGACAATATCAGTTAATGACCCGGCAGACTCGATTCTTAACGGGGAGCTTGGAGTATTTCTTCCACAACTTACAGATGATTTTAGGAGATGGAAAAATATTGCTCATGCAAGAGCAAAGGAAGCCGGCGTTACTTTTTTAGTAAGCAAAAGCCCTAAAGAAAACAATGTTAAGACAAGAAAAAGAAGTGATGGGAATAAAGAACTTCAGGTTATTTGATTGGAGGAATGTATGACCATGCAATGCAATTGCGGATTATTCAGTAGCCTCACTAATCCAAATGGTATTCAAAAAATTTTGGATGCAGGTGTTATTGATTGTGTTTACTATCATGTCCTTGTTTGTGAAAAAAATAGCACAACTCCAAAAAACGTCGCAGCAGCGTTGATGCGGCTTATCTCTCCAAAGTTAAATCATAGTGCGCAAGAGCTTGAACTGATAAAAGAATTGAATAAGATAAATCGATAATATAACTTATCAGTTTTTTTGTATATTGTAAAATTTCATTTTTCCTATATGTGTTTCACCGGGGATTTACATTTGATAATTCCTTTAGTGGGAAATGAGGCCTGATAAACCAGACACCACCAGTTAATAATAAAGCGGTAACTGGTGGTGCCTGGTTTCAATTAACGAAAATTTTGATAAGTTTTAGAAATATATCCCATATTCTTTTAATAATGTTTAAGGATGCAGGAGATGATTGAAAACATTAGTGATGTAATGTTTTATCCAGATACAGCATATTCATTTTTAAAAAAGGTTATATTGCCGAATGTTCCAGATTATACTTCGTGGCTTATATTTATATTTTGATGACTAAATCAAAGAACACTGAAATTCATTCCGCCAGTCCAGTTAACAAAAATTCAGGAATTTTTAAGTTAAACCTTAAAGATTGGTGTTATTGGCTTATTTCCATTAGTATCATATTGGTTATGTGCTTGTTGTATTACGCAGGGATCGCTCTCTTATCCTATCTTTTTCTTTAAGACCATCAATCTTCACTAAAAGGGTACACACAACTTTGTGTGCCCTTTTTTTTGAAAACTTAGTGTATCATTTACACTATCAGTTTATATCAAGCAAGTTATAACCACTATGGAGTGACGATTTCACCGAAAGATTTAAATATAAGTTTATTACTCAAAAGTTATAACAATTCATGATCTATCACCTCTTTTTTCCCCAAGGAAGGTTCCGTAAGGAATCTTTCTCGGGGTTTAATACTTATTCAATTGTTCTTATTTATTTTTTTCCCATGTTTTTGGCTTGACCAAAAAGCTGTTATGGTTTAGACCTATAATAATAACCTAATAAAATGCCTATGGCTAAACCAAGAAAAAGCGTTAAAGCGGCATAATCCGAGTCTAAAACTAGGGTAAGAATATTTCTTTTTTGGTTAAAATACATCTGTAAATTGCTTAGTTCAAGCGCATATTGCGAATATAATAAGGCTGAATAAGAATTTTCGTCAACAAGTTGTTGAGTATATTCATAGTAACTATATGCCAGTATTGGGAATGAACCTGATTTACTTTCTTTTATTATGGAATTTTTTGCAATTTCAAGTTTTGCCTGAATAATTTCTTTAATTTTATCTTCAGGCACGTTTAACATTGTGTATAATGAATCTGCTTCGGCTTTAGTTTTTGAAGCTTTAAACAAGCATAATACATATTCTTTGTCTAGGGCATATTCATTTGCCTTAGCAAGGCCTTCTTTAACTGTTTCTAATGAGTCGGGTATGTAAAAGCCGACATATTGTATTCTTTCTTCAGCTTCTGATATTTTTTTACGGCAGGAATCTTTTAAAGTGGATTCTTCTAATTTGTAGGTTCTGCCCATTTTCCCGAAAAATTCGGACCAGGCAATTGCGCTTTCAAATCTTTCAATTGCATATGCATAATCAAATTCTGAACCGGATTCAGTAACCTTTTTAGCCAATAATTTGGCTTCTTCAAGCCTTTCTTTTACAACCATATATGCTTGGAGATCCATAATAGTCGCAAGTTTTTTTTCTTTTAAATCTAGTTCAGATTGATTGATTTTATTTAATAATATAGAAGCTTGTTGTATCAAGTCTTCTCTTTCTTCAGCTTTTAATATTTTTTTGACATATGCATACTTAATATTTGCTGCAAAACATCTGCTTGCTGCTGAATAATATTTTTCTTCTTTAAGTTCAGCATTAGATTTTTTTAATAACTCATCGGCTTCATTTATATTTTGTTCTAAACTTGCTTCCAAAGCGCCAGAACTTATTTCAGATTTTAATGTTTGTGACCTTGCGCATAATTTGTTTGCTAAACCTTTCATTGTAACCAAATAATCAGAGTTTATTGTTAGTATCCCTTGTTCATCTATAAAAGGCCGGCCTGTAAAATATTCCATTGCTTCAGACAATTTGCTGATTTCAACAACGGTAATTCCGTTTTTAACGCCAAATTCGACAAGATCTATTTCGGTTTTATTGAAAAGATCTCCAATTTCTTCACCGGCCGCTTCATTAATATTTACATATCGCGTGCCCCTTGGTATCAGTACTATAGTAATACCATTAGTGCCTGCAGCTTCAATTTTTTTAAATAATCCTGAAACCGGGCCGATTAAACCTCCCGAGTTAATAGTTCCAGTCATTGCGATTTTCGGGTTCAATTTTAACCCTTTCAATAATGCTGTTGTCAGCACAGCTGTTGCTGCTCCTGCAGATGGCCCGCCAATTATGCCTGAATCTGAATTTATTGTATAGATAAAATCATAGCCTGAGCAATCAACTTCCAGAAAATCGCACGATATCTGTTTAGCAAACCTTGTTGATATTTGTGTGTCAAACTTTGTTAATGGAAAAGTATCCAAAAATACTCTGCCTTTTCCCTTAATAATTTCAAGATTTAGATTTGCAATTTTTCCTGTAAATCCGTTTTCTGATTCAGCAACCGCCAGTAATTTTAAAGAACCTTCTATTGCGCTAACTGTCGTGCTTATTAAAATTAGGGCAAATAATAATAAAAATAGTTTATGCTTTTTATACATATAAATTTTAAAAGTTTATGGTTTTATATATCTTGTGATTTATAGTATGTGCATAGCTACTGCCAATCTGTGAAGTTGGCTACAATAAGATTAGCATAAACCTTGTTTATTTTATAATCTAATTTTTACTATTTTTGTTATAGAAATCTTTATATTTTAGAAAATTAATGAAAATACAATGAGGATTAATGAAAATACAATGATGGGCGCTGTATGGATTTTAGTGTTGGTTATGGTGACTGCACTTGTTTCTGCAGAAACCTATGAATTGCGAAATCATGAACCGGTTCAAATTAATGGCCGAACATTCGAACTATCAGGCAAAGGAGAAAATCAGGTTTATGTGAAAATTGATGAAAAAACCGTGCCGGTTACAGAATTATTGGAGTATAAAGAAGGTTTATCAATTCAACTGATAAATTATAATGATCCTTATCAAAATGAGCCCTTGACAGCGACAATAGTAATTATCATGAATACCGCGTGTGGTGATGGAGTTTGTGATGCGAATGAAAATAATTATTGTTGTGTAGATTGTGGGTGTCCTTTAAATAAGACTTGTGCAGAAAATAAGTGTTACGATGATTCATTGTTCAGGTGTTTTAATCATACAGATTGCATTGATAATAATCCCTGCACAATTGATGCTTGTTTTGGCATG
>JAGVYF010000027.1 GCA_018303425.1 Candidatus Woesearchaeota archaeon
CAAATCTCCATGTATAAATTCTTATGGTCTACATATATGAACTCTCAAAAGAGAACCTAAAACTTGCAAAAACAGAAGTATTAACATTAACAAAAGCAAGAAATTCAAAACTTAAAAAAAATTTATTATTTACTTCTGCATACAAGTATCCTGAAAGGCTTGCTTACACTAAAGCCGTTTACAAGTTCTTAGGCACAAACATAAATAAGATTAAATGGCAAAAATATTATAAAGATTCATTTTGTGTTAGAGTACAAGGCGCTAACGAAAGAGAATTAGCTGAAAAAATATGGAACAAACTAAAAAACCCAATAGTTAACTTAAAAAATCCCAAAACTCAATTCAACTTACTCAGTAAAAAATATTTTGGCTTGCTTATCTACAAAAATCAAGATGACTATGAAAAAAGAAAAACAAAAAACAGGCCCGAATCACATCCTTCTTCGCTGCACCCAAAACTTGCAAAGGCAATGATAAATTTAACCGGCGCAATAAAAAGTTCAATTATCTTAGATCCATTCTGCGGCTCAGGCGGTTTGCTAATTGAAGCCGGTTTAATGGGTATGAAAATTGAAGGTTCAGACCTTGACAGAAATATGGTAAACCGGGCAAAAATTAACCTTAAACATTATAAGATAAAAGCCAAAGTTGAACAAAAGGACGCTTTAACAATAACAAGGAAATATAAGTATGTTGTAACTGATTTGCCATATGGAAAAAGCACAAAAGTTACAAACATAAAATCTTTAGTAAAAGAATTTCTTGACAATATTAAAGCAAATGTTATTGTATTAGGACTTCCTGATTTTATCAAGCTGCCTAAAAATAAATATAAAGTAGAATCTTATTTCAAGCATTATCTGCACAAATCATTATCAAAAAAAATATACCTGTTAAAATGGAATACATCGCCTAAGTCAAACCTGACAAAATAAAAGATAAAGACAAAAATTGTTACATTATAAAAAATAATAAATTCATTAAACTGCAATTTTTCTCAAAAGAAACAGATAAGCTGTATAAATTAATACCGACAAGTTTCAGGCCAATTCTAAAAATTTCAGCAACTTCTATGCATAAAATGCCGTTCATTGAAAAAATTAAAAAATTAAAATTAAACGGAAAAATCCTTGATTCCGGCACCGGGCTGGGATATACAGCAATTGCAGCATCACAACATGCCAAACAAGTAATTACAATTGAATGGGATCCAAATGTAATTGAAATTGCAAAACTTAACCCTTATTCTGAAGAACTTTTTACAAAAGGTAACATTAAACAAATTAATGCAGATTTCACTAAAGAAGTTAAAAAATTTAAGACTAATGAATTTGATAATATTATTCTTGATGCCGGCACAGTGCATCAATCCGGAGACTTTTTCTCAACAAATAACTACAAAGAAGTTTACAGAGTGTTAAAACCTAATGGGAAACTTTTTCATTACCTGCCCCAATCAGGAATAATGCGAGGACGTGATTACATCGGCGAGATTATCAAACGTCTTAAAACGCTTGATTTCAAAAATATAACGAGAGATGATGAAAGTTCCAGTATTGAAGCTGAAAAATAATTAACCAGAAATGACACGAGGCATCACTATCGAACCGGAAAATCCGGAAAGAATTGAGGCGTCACCTGGATAGTTCCCGAACTATTGTACATTTCTAAACTATATTTAGTTACCCAACAAATATTTTGATTACAACTAAAAACTTGTTTCCATGAATTAACAAGTAAATCCAATTCATCTGACTTTACTAAACTAACTAAACTATAATTTACAAATGGATTCATTTGTTGCAGACAGTCTTGTTCAGATTCACATTTTAATTTGTTGCCATCTATCTTAATTTGCTCATATGAAGTTTCAACACATTTCAGATTATCATTCTCATCAGTACTACGTTGAGAATAACTTTTATCTATTTGACTAACATATAAAATACAATCCTCATTTGTAGAACATAAATGAGACAATGCTAACTTTTTGCTTCCATCAGTTCTTAAACATTCCTTGACTGATATTTCAGAAGGAACATCTGATTCAGTAGGAACATCTGAACTAGAACAACCGACTATAAATATAAACATAAAGACCAAAAATAGGAGTAGAATATTTTTCATAAAAATATGAGACAAATTAATATATAAAACTATCGTTTTGCCACTGCCAATCTACGAAATTGACTATAATAGGATTATCATAAACTAGGTTTATATTATAATTTTGGATGCACAACCAAACTAACAAAAGCTATACACATACCATTTAGATAAGTAGAAACCTTTTTAAACTTTAAATCTATATTTTACTTAAAGAGAGGTAATAATTAGATGAGTCTACAAATTTGGGCGATAAATGTTTTTTCAGCCATTGCAATTGTTATTGGTGGTTGGGGAATGCTTACTCATGTATTTCCGCGAATAGAAGAAATTCTTAAACCAATTATTAAAGATAAAGTATCATTAAAATCATTTATGGGACTTTTGAATATTATTATTTTATGGATAGTTGCCCAAGGAATAATCAATTACTTATTAAAAATAAATAACCCCGTATTAAACTTCATAGAAGTATTCACGCCAGCTTTAGATATATTTTTAGAGTTCTTACCTTACTTGAAATGGGTCATATTGGGCTGGTTCATTATAATCGCATTCAAAAAAAGATAAATAGATGCCTGAAACACAAGAATAAAGTTATGCCCAAAAAAACAAAATTCTTCGCAAACAATTAAACTTCAAAATCTTTATTCAAAAAAAATAATTTTATTTCCAACAACTAATCGTTCTGAATAAATAGTCCCCGCTGAAAACTCAACAACATATTTAGCTTTGTTTTTAGGATTATAATAACTGAAAGGTTTCAGATTTTCAACCAATTCAACAATATTATGCCTGGAATCAAGATAAACAACATCTATCGGAAAAAAAACAAACCACATATGTAAAGGAACGCGTTGTTCTTCATCAAATACAAACACCATAATAGCAGGTTTAAACCTAAACATTTGTCCTATACCTTTGGATATTAAATCTCGGCAAAAGATTGGATCTTCAAGTCTCATAATTATTATTAATAAATCCTATATTATATAACTTTCTGTAAAGAAAACCTTTTATACCTGTTAAGACTATAAATTTTAGGTGATACCAAATGAGAGATGAAAATTATTCAGAAGACGATCCCAAACCTGAAGATCAGGAAATGAGCGAAGATGAAAAAGAAGAACTTGAAATGGATATGGATGAGAAAGATGAAGATATTTATGAAGATGAAGGTTCAACTAAACTTGAAGAAGATGGCGTAATCGATCCTGCTGAAGAAGGTTTCATGAAAGGAGCTGCGCATGACGGCGAAGATGCGAAATGCCGCGAATGCGGAGAAATATTAGTAGATGACCATCTTGAAAAAGAAATTAATGGCAAGGTAATGCGGTTTTGTTGTGATTCTTGCTTGGAAAAATACGAAGAAAAACACCAAGAAGAAACAGACGAATAATTCAGGTTATTTTTTCAGATATTGAATACCCTGATGCTCTGCTCCAAATAAGATTTTATTTTTTTACTTGTTTTATCGTATATTGGGCAATTTTTCTAGCTATATTTTTTCCAGTCGCTTTTTCTAACCCTTCAAAGCCCGGATGCTGATTCACTTCAATTACTTGATTGCCGGTTTTACCTTTCATGATATCAACACCGCAAATATCAGCTTCTACTGCTTTTGCAGACTTTAAGGCCATTTCAATTAAATCAGAATCAGGTTTCATAACTTCAACTTTATTACCTAACGAAAAATTAGTTTTCCAGCCATGCACAGAAATTCTTTTCATGGCCCCAATAACTTCATTGCCTAAAACAAATAACCTGTAATCTTCATTTTTTTCATGGGGAATATATTCTTGTAAATAAATTAACCTTCCAACCTTGCTCATTGTCGATATCCAATCCTCAGCTTCTATACTTGAATTGATAAGCGCAACACCAGAACCCTTGCCTCCGTGTAAAAGTTTAAAAATTACAGGGTTTTCTAATTTTTTTACTGCTCTTAAAATGCCCGCAGAAGATGATGCAAGATAAGCTCTTGGTTGGGGGATATTATTTTTACTTAATAATAACGACGTCAGATATTTATTTTGACAATTTTTTATAGCTCTATAACTATTAATAGTGGGAATACCCATAGCTTCTAATTGTCTCATAGTAATTAAACCAAATCTATAATGACCAGTACTAAACCGGGGAAGCACCACATCCAATTCATCCAGTTTAACTTTATCTTGAAACCCGGAAAGTTTACCATCAATTGAAAGACACAACTTTCCCAAATTTAATTTTACTACTTTCAGATTCATTCTTTTAAATTCCTCAAGAATCCTCTTCCGAGCATGTTCATGAAATTTAATCCCAAGTAATCCTATTTCTATACCCATACCCAAATTCAAGTTTTATATGTTTATAAATATTTAGTAAAATATATGAGCATAGCTAATGCCATTCAATTCAATTAACTACAATTAGATTAACATAAACTTTATTGAGATTATAATTCAGAATGCCTAACTTAACTGGCAACAGCGAACAGATAAAGTAAAACCATAGTTTTATATAATAAAATGATTAAAAATAATATATGGTTGAAATTTCTGAACGTGAAGAAGAACTGCCCGAAGCGGTTATTGGCAAACTTCTTAAAATTGCTGCCGAAGATAAAAGTATCGCTTCACTTGGTCCTGGCGAACCTGACTTTTCACTCCCAAAACCATTAGTTAATTATATTCCGCAATTAAAAAATAAAGTTAACCATTACTCGCCACCGGCAGGTAGAAGTGATTTAAGAGAAGCGATTGCTAAAAAAGTTAGAAAAGAAAACAAGATAAAAGCTTCACCAGAAAATGTAGTAGTCACGGCCGGAAGCCAAGAAGCTTTAATGCTGGCTTCAATGTGCACTCTTGACGTATCTGACCAAGTAATACTTCCAACACCCGCATTTATGGGTTATCAGCCAATGTTCGATTTAATCAATGCGCAAGTTGTGCCTATACAGCTTAAAGAAGAATTAAAATTTGAACTAAGCCCTGACGACCTCAAAAAACACATTGATAAAAAGAAAACTAAAGTTTTACTTATTAACAGCCCTTCAAATCCTACCGGTAACGTAATAAGGAAAAAAGTTTTAGAAGAAATTTCAGACATTGCAGTTGAAAACGATCTTTATATATTTTCAGATGAAGCATATGAAAAAATCGTCTACGACCAAAAACATTACTCAATTGGCTCATTTAATGGCATGGAACAACGGGTCGTAACTTTGCAATCCTTTTCTAAATCACATGCAATGTGCGGATTTAGAATTGGTTACGCGATCGCAAACCCTGAACTTGTCCAAGCAATTTCAAAAATACATATTTACTCAACATTGACAGCATGCACATTATCACAAATGCTTGCAGTAAAAGCACTAAAATTACCTGAAAAATATATCAATGCAATGGTAAAAAGTTATAGGATAAGAAGAGATTACTTAGTAACAAGATTAAACGAGCTAGATTTGCCAACGCCAAAACCCGAAGGAGCATTCTATACATTTTCAAATATAAGCGAATATTCAAACAACAGTTTCAAATTTGCAAGCGATTTATTAAAAGCTAAAGTTGCAGTAGTTCCAGGTATAGAATTTGGGTTATATGGCGAAGGATATATCAGATGTTCATATGCAACCAACCTAAACGTTATCAAAACTGCAGCAGAAAGACTTGAAAAATTTTTGAAAAAATATGGCAAATAACAATGACAATACTAAAAAAATCGCATTAAACATAATAACAGTTATTTCTTTTGTTAGTTTAGTATTTGAATTCTCATTGG
>JAGVYF010000028.1 GCA_018303425.1 Candidatus Woesearchaeota archaeon
GTTATTGCATTTGAGAATTGTTTTCATGGCAGAACAATGGGTTCATTATCAATGACAAATTCCAAACCTGTGCAACGTGAAAGATATAACCCTTTTTTACCGGTTAAACATGCTAAATATGCTTATTGTTATAGGTGTCCCTGGAAACAGGAATATGGGAAGTGTGATTTTTCATGTGTATGTTATTTGGATAAATTAATTCAAGGTATGGAAAAAAAGACTGCTGCGCTTTTTATGGAGCCTATTCAGGGCGAAGGGGGTTATATTGTGCCTCCAAGAGAATTTGTTAAAGGCGTTAGAAAATTATGCACTAAATATAATATATTATATTGCGATGACGAAGTTCAAGCAGGATATTTTAGGACAGGCAAATTTTTAGCTGTTAGCAACTTTAAAGTTAAACCCGACATAATTTCAATGGGGAAAGGCATTGGGCATGGTTTACCGATAGGAGTAACAATTTCCTCTAAAAAAGTTATGGACTGGGTCTCTGGGGCTCATTCTAACACTTTTGGAGGTAATTTAATTGCCTGCGCTGGCGCATTAGCAGGGTTAAAGTATATGAAAAAATATAATGTTGGAGAAAATGTTGTAAATATAGGTTTTTATTTTAAAACAAGGTTGCTTGAGCTTTATGAAAAATATGAGATTATTGGTGATGTGCGTGGAATTGGTTTAATGATTGGAATAGAGCTTGTTAAGAATAGAAAAACTAAAGAACCTGCAATACTAGAAAGAAATAAAATTGTGGTAGAATCTGCCAAACGGGGTTTAATTTTGTTGCCGGCAGGCAAATCTGTTATAAGATTCTGCCCTCCTTTAATAATCAACAAAAATCATGTTGATACTGCAATCACTTTATTGGGGGATGTGTTAAGATGTCTGAATTATTAATGAAGTTAATGGAAATTAATGGTCCAAGCGGTTATGAACATAATGTTCGGGCTTTTATTATAAAAGAAATTAAAGAGTGTGTCGATGAAGTATTTGTAGATAAAATGGGTAATTTAATTGCCCACAAACGAGGTAAAGGCCGCAGGATAATGGTTGCTGCGCATATGGATGAAATAGGGCTAATGGTTAAAAAAATAGAGGATAATGGTTTAATAAGATTTTCAACAATTGGAGGAATTGAACCTATTTCTTTAATTGCTCAAAAAGTAGATATTATTACCGGAAAAGGTGATGTAAGCGGGGTTATTTCTTTAAGGGATTTAGCCGGAGATGAATTAATTGAGGAATTACCTGAAATTAATGATTTGTATATCGATACAGGTTTAAGGAAAAATGAACTTGCAATAGTTGGTGTTAAAGTTGGAGATTATGTCGTTCCGACACATAAACCCACATTTTTAGGAAATAAAAAAATTATAGCAGGAAAAGCTATGGATGACAGGACAGGGTGTTATGTTTTGATAAAGATAATCCAAAATCTGAAAAAACAAAAATTGCCTTTGGATGTTTTTTTTGTGTTTACTGTGCAAGAAGAAATTGGACTTTATGGGGCTCAAACTTCGCTGTATAAAATTGATCCGGAGTGGGGCATTGCTGTTGACACCACTAATTTTAATGATCCGGATTTGAAAGTCGAGTGCGGAGTTGGACATGGCCCGATTTTAATTGCAAAGGATTCTGAAATGATAGCTAATAAATGTTTGAATGATACATTGCAAGAAATCGCGCGAGTTAAAAAAATCCCGATACAAGTAAAAGTTGAAGAGTTTGGTACTACGGACGCATCAAAGATTATGATGCATAAAGGGGGGATGCCGGCTGCAATTTTAGCTATACCTGTAAGTAATATTCACACGACTATAAGTATTTCTCATATGGATGACATTCACAACTGTATTTTAATTCTGGAAGAATTGTTAAAGAATCCGCCTAAGAGTTGTATTTTTTAAATTTTTTTTCTATAGGATTTATAATTATTGGTTTGTTTTCAAAATTAACTAAAAACTATTCTAGCATCAGCTACTTTGGCATCTTTAGAATTAATTATTAAAGGGTTAATGTCAAGCTCTTCAATGTTTGAATATTTTAAAGGTATTTTTGAAGCTTTGACTAATAATTGTTTGAGAAGTTTTAGGTTAACAGGTTTCTCATTTCTAAACCCTGTTAATAATTGTTTTAGTTTAAGTTGGTTAATCATGTCTTCAGCATCATCTTCAGTGATTGGGCAATGCCTGAATTGAACATCTTTTAGAATTTCCACCATTGTTCCGCCAGTTCCAAACATTATGACATGGTTAAAAGTTGGGTCTTTTTTGATTCCAATTATTACTTCTTGACCCTTTACATATTCTTGTATTAGGATTCCATCAAGTTTGATTTTTTTTTTAATAGCTATACTCTCTAGTGCCTTGTATTCTCTTTCTAGTTCTTGTTTATTGTTAATAATTCTTACTCCCTTGACTTCAGTTTTATGTAGGGCATCTTTAGAAATAATCTTTAGTACTACTGGATACTTTTTTGTAAATTTTTGGGCCTGTTCAATATTTTGCGTTAATTTATTTTTAGCTATCGGTAAATAGCGTTTAAGAAAATCTTCTGCGTCTTTTTCTGTGTATACCCTATTTTTCACGAGTTTATTATTCTTTTTTATCTATATATAGATTTTGGTAAATGGGGTTGGTATAGTCTAATATGGGACTATCAAAAAATTAAATCGTTGGTTTACACTATATAGATACACTGTCTTTGGTAATAATATTTATATAATCAATAAACCTATTTTATCCGATGAAAGAACAAATTAAATACGATCAACATTTTTTGGAAGATAAAAAGGTGTTAAATGAGATTGTTAAAGTTGCTAAATTGTCTAAAGAAGATGTTGTTTTAGAGATTGGGCCCGGTAAAGGAGTATTGACTAATGAATTAAGCAAATATGTAAAGAAAGTTATTGCTGTTGAAATTGATAAATCATTATCTAAATCTCTTGTCAGCTTGGAAAAAAATGTTATTGTTCAGTTTGGTAATATTCTTGAACTTTTTGATTCTTTGAAATTTAACAAGATTGTCTCAAATATCCCTTATTCAATATCTGAACCATTACTGAAAAAAATTATCAAAAAGGATTTGGATAATGTTGTATTATTAATTGGACAAAAATTTTATTATGTGCTTACTAGTGGTTTGAGTAAATGGTCATATATTATAAAACTATTTTATGAAATTAAGAAGGTTGTTGATGTGCCTAGAGAATGTTTTAAGCCAAGACCTCGCACAGATTCAATTGTAATTAGTTTTACTCTTAGGAAAAAGAGTTTAACTCGTAATGAAAAAGTAATGAAAGAGTTTGTGCTGCAAAGCGATAAAACAGTTAAAAACGCTTTAATTAATTCATTTGTGAAAGTTTACGGTTTAACTAAGAAACAGGCTAAAATTAAGTTTGAATCATTAAAAATTCCAGTGTTATTGCATGATAAGCACGTTGATGTTATTTCTAATGAAGAATTTAATAAGTTTTATATATATTGGTTCTTTTAATCTATTATAAAAAGAGGCAGGATGAACTTAGATAATTTCTTTAAAGCGAAATCTGTAGCGATTGTTGGAGTTTCAATTAATCCTGAAAAGATAGGTCACGTAATATTTAGAAATTTTCTTGATGCTAACTTTAGGGGACGTTTGTTTGTGGTCAATCCTTCAGTTTCAGAAATTCTCGGACATGAATCATATAAAACTGTCCGCGCAATTCCTTATCACGTTGATTTAGTTATTGTTGCAGTACCTGCAAACTTAATTTTATCAGTGATAAAAGACTGTGGCAAGAAAAATGTTAAAGATGTAATCATCATTTCCGCAGGTTTTGAAGAAGTAGGGAATTATAAGTTGCGTGATAAATTAAAGAAGCTTTTAGATTGTTATGGTATACGTGTTATTGGTCCAAATTGTTTAGGTACTTTTGATGCATATTCTAAACTTGACTCTTTATTTTTGCCACGTTACAGGCTGACTCGTCCGCATGAAGGCGGAATTTCGTTTGTGTGCCAGTCAGGCGCGGCTGGTTCTGCTTTATTGGATTTGGCTAGTAAGGAAGGTTATGGTTTTGCAAAGTTTGTGTCATATGGAAATGCTATAAATGTTGATGAGGCCGATATAATTGAATACCTTGGAAATGATAAAGAAACAAAAGTAATTTGTTTGTATGTTGAAGGTGTTAAGGAAGGTAATAAGTTTGTTGAAATATGTAAAAAAGTTAGCAAGAAAAAACCAATTATAGCGCTTAAAGGCGGAACATCTGAAGCAGGTTCAAAAGCTACGTTGTCTCATACAGGTTCACTTGCAGGCGCTGCTGAAGTTTATGAAGGTGTTTTTAGGCAATGCAATATTATTCGGGCGCATTATCTGGAAGACATGTTTAACTATGCCAGAATTCTTGAAAAAAGTATTGCGCCTCGCGGTAAACGGGTGCAAGTTATAACTAATGGTGGCGGTTATGGTATTTTATGTACAGACGCAATTATTGAAAATAATTTAGAAATGGCTGAAATGGACAAAAAAGTTTTAGCAAGTTTGGCTAAACAAATGCCGCCAATTGTGACAATGAAAAATCCGATGGATCTAGTAGGTGATGCGGATACTAATCGTTATAAGATTGCAATTGAGGCTGCTTTATGTGATAAGAATGTTGACATTATTTTACTTATTCTTTTATATCAAACGCCATTGTTAACGCCTGATGTTATCAATATCGTTACTGAATTTAATAATCAAAAGAAAAAGCCAATTATTGTTGTATCTACTGGTGGCGAGTTCACTGAATTACTAAAACATTCACTTGAAGAAACTGGCGTGCCTTGTTTTACGTTTCCGGAGCAGGCAGTGAAAGGTATTCGGGTTTTGTGCTGGTATTATTTGTAAGATAGGATTAATTGTTCATTTAGATAGGTTTCCAGTATAATTGGATGCTGTTTAATCTTCGAGTCCAATACAAAAATGAATAAGATGTAATAATCTTTCCTCTTTGATAATTCAATTTTTATCTCTGCTCTTTGTGCGGGTGTCCTATATCTTTTTTTGTTTTTCAACTTCTGTTCAGCAATAAAATTATAGTGGACATCATAAAAATTTAAAATGTCATCCGCGGATTCAAAATCTCCAAAGTGCCTCATTATTTTAGTTCTGTCTTTTAAGTATTGATGTTCTCTTTCGACACAATTATTATTGTGTTTATATCCATATTTTCTCCGTTTGATTAATATGCCAAATTCTAAATCAGCTATATTTCTAAAATATTGATTAAATCCTTTTCTGTAATGTTCAAGTTTATCAGTCACGAAAGATATCTTTTTTATATTTTTTTTGCTTCTAAAAATTGATTGTGATATTTTCTTTTTATCACCAGAAAAAGAAGTTTTGCTCCATCATCATATTTTTTGTTCTCATTCAACTTTCCAAATATCCTAAATTTTGTTTTTCTATCTTTACAAGTCCATATACATTTTAAGTTTTTTTATGTGTACAAAAAACTCATCATTATGTAATGGTCCCTTAATTTTTGGAGTCAGTTCTCTTGTCTTTTTGACGAGTAATTTTGAATATTTCCTTATCCAATTTAGAATAGTAGTCCTTGTTATATCTGTATCTCTATAATCACTTAAGTGATCCTTCACTTTTTTTAGAGACAATCTTCTCTTATTACAACTTTATGGTTTCAGCTATAATCTCTGGATTGTGTTTCATTTTCCCAAAGCCATCATCGATAGTAAATATTATTTTGCATGAATTATACCATCAGTTTTGTTTTTTTCTAGATTTGCTATATCGCCATCATTTACGCCATGTTTTTCTGTCAGAAGAACAATAAGTACATTTTGTGGACATTTTTATAACCTTAAGAAGAAGTAAGAGATTACTTATTTAAATAGGTATTGAAGATTAAACATAATCCTTAAAAAGTGCCGTGTGGCATGATTACCCCTTTCTAATAAGCACGTAAACTTTTTTGTTCAGGTGTTGCTTCGGAATTAATGCCATTGCCCCATTTCCTATTGGTCTTACTGTTGTATCTATTATTTGTTCAATTTCTTCTTCTAATCTGAATTTATTTTTCTTAATTGTTAATTTTTTCATAGTATAAAACCAAAAGGTTTAAACATATATAAACCTTTGCTTTTTATAAAATGGTAAAAACAAAAAGATGGGGCAAAAGACCCAAAGAAAACAGAAATTGGAAAGAATACAATGATAAATTAGTAAACCGTGGCGAGTACTACATTAATCCTAAATTTTTAGAGACTTGGCTTGATGAAATTAAAGAACTCAATACAAGGAAAATTGGACAACCTTACATGTATCCCATATCAATGATTGAATTCCTTGCGATTTTAAAAGCTAAAGGCTTTGATTTTAGATCATTGCAAGGAATAATCAAAGCATTGTCAAAACATATAGGCAATTTTCCGGTAATTTTGTTTATTCTTCTTCTAATCTGACTAAACGAAATTACCGGAAAATTGCCTATATGTTTTGACAATGCTT
>JAGVYF010000029.1 GCA_018303425.1 Candidatus Woesearchaeota archaeon
TCTCTTGAATCCACAATTGAAGTCATGTAAAGTCCTTTTTTCTTTGTTGACTCATAATTTTCTTTCCGACTTTTTTCAAGACCTGTTCCGTCGCCCCCATTTTTACCATCAGAACTTCGATTATTCTTGAAAACTTTTTCAAGAATAGAAATTACTTCTCGATTTTTATATCCTTTTCCGAGAACTCTATCATCAATATGTTCATCAATTCCGAGATGATGCCCTAGTAATTTAATCCACCCTTCCGCTTTTCTCTCTGGAAAACTATATAATTCAGTAAATAGAATTGCCTTGGCAAGATTGCCAGGGTCTATTGGAGGACGACCAACAGATTCATGGGCTTTTCTTTGATAAATTTTATCCACTTCATCTCGGATAAAATGAAGTGTATCGATAATATCATTTATTTGGTTTATTGTATACGCTGACCAGTCAATGCCTCTTTGTTGTTGTGGAATATAATAACCCTTCTCTCTCAATTGAGGCGCTAATTTTTGCAAATCTTTTGATCGGAATTGAATCATTATGCTCTGTAAAGAGCATAAGTTTATATACTTTGCGGTTTTATTTGTGCTTATGGCAAAAATAATGATGATTTATGCAATACCTAAAGGAGATAGTAGTGTTAGAATTAGTTTTAATAGAAAACTTTTCAACTATAGGATACAATCTCACAAAGGGAAATACAAAAATAAGACCAAAGGAGTCTTAAAAGAATTTGAACGCCCTACAAAATCTTGTATTATTTTTGATGAGGAGTATTTATTTAGTGTAAATAGTGTTTGTGAACAGTTTAAAATACGCAGAATTTTTTATAATGTTACTTTACGAAAGATGTGAAATAATTTATACGCAAAGCCATTGAATTAGTAATCTTTATAAATAAGAAATCCCCTTAAATTAATGTTATGAGGTGTTAACTATGAATAAAAAAGGATTTGTATGGTATTTATTTCAACAAGAGATGATATTTATGTGGATTGGATTAATCATAGGTTTAGTATTAGCATTCCTAATGGTATATGATGTCATCCCTGTTTCACAATGGTTCACAATATGCCCAACTGGTTAAAATTAAATAAAAAAGCATCAATGTTTTTTGTAAAACTTTTTATGTATGGGTTTTTGTTAGGTGTAGCTGTAACATGGCTTTATATGAACGGAATATTACAGAGGATTTTATAATATGGGCAAAAAAAATAAGTTATTGCCAATAAGCATTCAAGTGTTTATTGCTGTTCTTTTTTTAATTAATGGGATTTGGTTATTAGCAAAATTATCCAAATTAAATGCGCCTTTCTGGAATATCGAATTAATTTCAGTATGGTTTGCAGGGTTTGCTTCAGTTTATTGCGGATTACATATTATTATGGTAAAATTTAAACATAATGCAGTCAAATCATTGCTGTAAATTTATAATGTTTGCCAATCTAAACCCAAAATACCGATACTTTTATAAATCATTCTTGAATTCTAAAGTACATGAAAGGAATCATATCTAGTTTTAGAAGAGGATTTAAAACCCAGACAATGAACCAAATGATTATAATTGTAGATGGTATTACTTCTAAAGAAGAAGCTGTAAAACTAGTTGGAAAAGAAGTTGTTTGGAAAAGCCCAGCCGGAAAAGAAATAAACGGTAAAATCTCAGCAGCACATGGTGGCAATGGTGCAGTGAGGGCTCTTTTTTCTACAGGGGTTCCTGGTCAGGCACTAGCTACTGAAATTCAGATTAAATAA
Organism: Candidatus Woesearchaeota archaeon; assembly: GCA_018303425.1. NCBI lineage: Archaea > Nanobdellati > Candidatus Woesearchaeota > Candidatus Woesearchaeota archaeon. The sequence continues at coordinate 1,741 of JAGVYF010000029.1, forward strand.
ACATTGTAATTAATATTAATGCTCCAGAGAGTGTTAATAGTGCTGAAATTTTAAAAAGGCAAAGTTTTTAATTGCTTAATCTACAAAAACTATATGATTGAAGATATTATCAAAATTACTGAAAAAATAAAAAAGGAGATGGAATCTAATATTCCTGTCCTAGAAGAATATATCAATTTAATGATTAAAAACAAAGAAAGATCCCAAAATGAAATTGAAAGTATGCTAGACATTCTTCTTGAATACATATCTATGGGTATGGGAGAAGAACAATTCAAAAAACTTAACCATTATTATGGTTTATTTAATCCTGAGTTTTCTGCAAAATATAATGAGTTTTATCATGAATTATTTGATTAATTTACCTATTTTATATCATTAAGATTTATACAGTAACTTTTGCAAATACCATCATCAATTAAGTTCTATAGTTTACAAATCTATAAAAAGCGCATAGATAATTTATATTTTATGGAATTAAAATGGGAATTAACCCGGGTTTGTAACGATAAGGATTGGCATGTTAATGAAAGGTACGCAATTATCTTTGTTGAACCATTAATTAAAGCTAGAATTTATATTGCAAGACAGAAAGAATTAGATGAACTTAGTTTATTTTATGAACTTGCGGCTGATAATAAACGGATTGAATCGGAATATTATGTCCCCCAAGGCAAAGACAAAATAAGACTTATTAAAAATAAAATTGAATGTATTAAAAAACACGTTGAGGCTTATGAAAAACAAGATTTTTTAGATTTACTGCCTGATGAAAATACACCCTTAAATGTGAGAGACCTTGAAAGCGTAATAAAAAATAGGTCAATTCCCGGAATAAATGTGCCGTTCATTGCAATGACTAAAAATGAATTAATAGACTCAATTGTTGAAATATTGCCTGAATTTGAAAGTAAACGGTCAAGGTTCATGAAATTAATGAAAGAAGATTTATATGAGATATATTCTAACTATTTAAAATTGTTTAAAGCCGGAAAACCATTAAACTCAGAAGACCTAATTAAATTCGGGCTTTTGTTAAAAATTGAACAATTTCAAAAAGTGCCGGAGGTTTTGGGCGAAAGAGCTTATCAAACATTGCCGGATTATTTGTTATAGAAGAAAAAAGAACTAATATATACAAAAAAACAAAAGTTCAATGCTTAATAATATCTCCTGTGTCTATAATCTCCATTTCTAAAATTAAATTTTATTCTATTGCCTTTGTGTAAAAATTTGCGTAAAATCGTAAAATATAACTTAATTTTTACAAGATTAAGTATTATACAAACCTCTTATAAGCGAAAAGTATACTCCTATTTATAAACACTTTAATTAATATTTTTAAAAAACCTAATTCAAAACACTTTTTTTATAATTATAGATTTAAATTAGTTAATTTTTGAATATACTGATATTCTTTTTCAATAATTATTTCTCATAACTGGCTAATATTTATGAATATTTTTACGGCGCAAATTCATTATTATAATAAGTTTTATAAAGGGTTTCTTTCTCACGAAGTATGGAAGACATTGAGTCTCTTAATTTCAGTAGAATCTCTAAGTCTGATATATAGAAGTTTGACTAAAGGAAATCAAATTTCATTATAATGCGCCGGTGGTCTAACGGCTACAGCTTTCTAAAAGCTGCTGTAAATGACTGCGGCCTTCCAAGCCGCGTATCCGGGTTCGAAAAGAGTACGACATAATACTAAAAGTGCGATATGCAGCATGAGATAAACTCGCCTGCGTCTAAAATCCATTCCGGATTTTTAGATAATGCACACTATCGTGTTGGGTTCGCCTAAGCACGATCGGGAATTTATTCCCGACAAAATGTGTCTTCGAAAGTCCCGGCTGGCGCATTTATTATAATCAATGGAGGAAAATAAAAATGGCAGGATTTGACAGTAGTTTAGATAAAAACCTTTTTTCAGAATCAATTGATTTTGAAAAATCAAGAATAACAGTAGGTGTATTCTCATATAATGATGGAACACCTAAATTACAATTATCAAGAGAAAATAAAAACGTTTCAGGGGAATACAGTTTTGCCAAGCTTGGGAGAATGAATAAAGAAGAAGCTAAGGCAGTTTTACCATTAATTCAAAAAGCAATGGATTTCATGTAACTTACTAATCCGGCGCAAATTTTTGAATTTATGCAAAACAGAAGCAAGAATAGGCGCTGTCCAGAAAGTTCATTGTCTGTATATAAGTATATAATTTGAAACATAAAGTAGCCAAGAACGTTCTTGCAGTTATAGTTAAATCTGAAGATACTAATTGACAATGAAACGACTCTGGACAACGCCTAAGAATAGCATAATTTATATAATAATAATTCATTTTTAGATTATATGACTGAAACAGTAATGGTTTTTTGCGCACATTCTGATGATCACATATTAGGTCCAGGCGCCACTCTTGCAAAATTTTCAGAAGAAGGCAAAAAAATCGTTACAGTGATATTTTCATTTGGAGAAAAAAGTCATTCTCATTTAAAACCTAAAGTTATAAGAAAAAAAAGAGTGCAGGAAGCAAAAAATGCGGACAAAATAATTGGAGGTTCAGAAGTTTTATTCTTGGGATTAAGAGAAACTAAATTTTTACAAGATGCTGAAAAACTCAATCTTAATTCAAAATTAAAACAATTAATAGAGAAACACAGCCCTTCTATCATCTTTACACATACCAATGATGATAAAGATATTCCTTCACTTGATCATCCAAATGTAAATAAGATTGTAATGTCAATATTAGACTCAATTAATTATAAAGGCCGAGTTTATGCTTTTGATGTATGGAATCCGTTTAATTTCAAAAATCGTTTTGAGCCAAGACAATACTTTGACGTTTCTAAAGTATTTAATAAAAAGCTTCAAGCTTTAGACTGTTTTGAAAGCCAACAAATTGCTTTATCGCATTTATTAATAAGTGTTTATGTAAAAGCAGTAATGTATGGGTTTTATAATGGATGCAGATATGCAGAAAGATTTTATATTTTAAAATAATGAAACAAAAACTATTAATCGTTACTGACAATTTTTTACCTCAATGGGACGGTGTTACAAGATTTCTCGTAGAAGTAATTCCCAAACTTTCTAAAAGTTATGATGTTACGGTTTTAGCGCCAGATTTCAGCGGGTCATCAATATTTTTTCCGGATGTAAAGATTTTTAGATTTCCATTATCAAGATTCGTTGTAAATAATTTTCAACTTGCATATCCCCAATATAAAAATTTTGAACCATATATCAAGGAAGCAGACATTGTATGGACTCAGGGTATTGGTTCTTTAGGGTCTTCAGCCATTTACATTGCTAAAAGATATAAAAAACCTTTAATCGCATATATACATTCAATTGAGTGGGCGCTTGTAGAAAAAAGTGTGCCCGGTCCTTTAATTTTTAAACAATTGGCAAGTTTATTAACTCAGGTATTTGCAAATTGGCTTTATAATAAATGCGATATTTTAATGATGCCTACGCAGGAAGTAGCAGACATATTTGAATCTAAAGAGATTGAAACTGTTAAAATTCTTGTGCCCCTAGGCGTAAATTGTAAAAATTTCGAACCTTCAGAAAATAAAGCTGACTCTAAAAAAGCATTAGGAATTAAACCTGAAGAAATAGTTATAGGTTATTGCGGAAGAATATCCAGAGATAAAGATGTAATCACTTTATATAAAGCATTTGAATGGATAAACAAAAAATGTTCAAACGTTAAACTTTTAATTGTTGGACCAGGTAATTCAGATTACATGACAAAATTTGATTCCAAAGAAAACATAATCGTTACTGGCGCAAAAGATAATGTTGTTGATTATTATCAGGCAATGGATATTTTTGTATTACCCTCATTAACTGAAACCACAAGTCTTGCAACATTAGAAGCTATGGCATGCGGCTGCTGCATTGTCTCAACAAAAGTGGGAATTGCCCAAGACATAATTAAAAATGGAGAAAATGGCCTGTTTTTTCCAAAGCGCAATGATTTAATATTGAAAAAAAAATTAAAATGGCTTGTTAATCACCCGGACATTATTGAAATGTATTCTAAACGCGCAAGAGTTACAGTTATTAAACATTATTCTTGGACAGAAACAATTAAGGCGATTGAAGATGTACTGGCTAAATTTTAGTAACACTTAAAAACTACTTTCTTATTACAATATAAAATGAAAATATTATTAGCAGCAACAGAGCAAGGCGGACTTGGGAAATCAAAAGGTTCAGCGAAAGCTCCAGAGGAAATAGTCAAAATAATTAATTGTCAATTTGAAAAAATTGAAATTGTTGAAGCAAACTTGGAAGAAACTAATAATAACATTTATAAAAAAGTTTTAGAACAAGACAAAGCACTAATCATTGGTGGAGACCATTCCATAACTTTCCCAGCATTCAAAGCATTTATTAAAAACAATCCTGGCGCAGGTTTAATTATTTTTGATGCGCATCCCGATTGCGTTAATAATTTTCAACCACCAACACATGAAGATTTTGTTCGTGTTCTAATTGAAGAAAAAATTCTTTCTCCATATAAAATTATTTTAGTGGGATTAAGGCAGTTTGACCCGATTGAATTAAAATTTTTAAAAGATAATAAGATCAGATATTTTTCAATGAAACAAATATTTGATTATGGAATTAAAGATGTATGTGAAACAGTTATGGAATCTGCTCTTGCTTGGCCAGGGGTTTATTTAAGCATTGATATTGACGTTGTTGACCCCGCATTTGCGCCCGGTACCGGTTATCGAGAACCCGGGGGGTTAAATTCGGCGGAATTTTTAAATTTTATTAAACGCATAAAAAAATTAAAAAATCTAAAAATGGTTGACATTGTAGAAATCTCTCCCGAAAGAGACAGAGATGAATTAACAGTTAGGCTTGGCGCAAAAAAACGTAAAGTCTATATCCCGAACCTTTAATTACTTCTTTAACATTAGCAAAAACTTCTTTCATTTTTTTGGACAACATATCTCCGCCTTTTCTATGTTTTGCTACAAGTTGTAAAATACCTTTTTTCTTTAAATGCTCTTTTGATTCTTCTATGATTTGAAAACAAATTTTTCTTCCCGCAGTATAGGGGGGATTTGTTAAGATTGTATCAAACATTTTACCATTGAGCGGTTTATAAAGATCACCTTGTTTTAATTCAACTTCAACATCATTTAGTTTTAAATTCATTTTTGTAAGTCTCAATGCTCTTTTGTTAATATCAGTCATTATAACTTTTGCGTTAGTAGTTTTTGCAATGGATATGCCAATAGGACCATATCCGCATCCTAAATCTAAAACTTCCCAATTATCTAGGATAATACAATTATTTATTAACAGTTCTGTACCTTTATCTATTTTTTTAATTGAGAATACGCCGCCGGCGGTATAAAATTCTAAATCTTTACCCCTTAATACAGCTTTAATTTTAACTGGGCTGAATTCAGATACCTGATTTTCAGAATAATAATGAACCATTAATTTAATTTAATCTAGAAAGATTTAAATATTTGCTTTTAGGCAATACACACAATGTGTGTATTCAAGTATAATACCCGTTAAATATGAACTTAATAAACCCTATCACTAATTGACGAAAAGATTTAAATATAGCAAAATACTCAAAAATTGTTAAAAAGAAACATAATTCTCAAGAAATAATTAATTCGCTTTCTTATTTAAATATACCAACTGAAATTTTTCGCCTTTATCCTTTGGCCGTTTTAGAGTCAATTGTAATTTTCTTGAAAAATGAAAAAAATCTTAATTTTTCAGAGATAGGCATTTTACTTTCCAGAGATCAAAGAAATATTTGGACAGTTTATAATAGAGCTAATAAAAAATTAGCATCCGCGCAATTACAACCAGTTGAACCCAATACAAAATTAAGTATTTTGGAATATATCCAAATTCCTACGGAAATTTTTCGCTTTTATTCTTTAGCAGTTTTAGAATCTATTGTTGTATATTTGAAAAATGAACGTTACTTAAGTTTTTCAGATATAGCTATGCTTTTAGGCAGGGATCAAAGAAACATTTGGACAGTTTATAGCAGGGCGAGGGCAAAACTTGACAAGATGTAAAAAAATTGAGGGAGGGGTAGTTTGGAAAGAGCTTTTAGTAGCTTTTTTAATATTAACTTTACTTTCATTCTCAATTTACTTAGATTATAGTCTCACCGGTAAAGTTGTCCAAGGAGGAGTCTGGATACCTATTGAGGATTCTAACTATATCAATAATACTGCACTGTTTAGCAATTCAATCAATTCTTCACTGGTTTATAATCTTTCAGGAGAAGTAATTTTAACTTACCAGACTCGTGACGACTTTGGTATGCTGGATGTTTACATAGATGGGGCTTTAGCAGACACGATTGATCTGTACTCTTCTATAACTAAATACAATGTTCAAAGAACCTATAATGTTGGT
>JAGVYF010000030.1 GCA_018303425.1 Candidatus Woesearchaeota archaeon
CCTTTTTTATGAAACAATAATTTCAATCTCTTTTCCACCTACAGGTAAATTAACACATCCAAGTTTATCAATGTTTGCTTGTTCCAAAGGCATAGTTACTACCCCTGCTCTCCATTCAGATGATGATTCATGGCCAAACAAATAACCAATATACGTTCCTAATGACGCCCCAGTAATTATGGCCCCGCTGCCTAATACAAGCGTTGGCACTACTGTAAACCCTAAAAATGATACTCCACCTATAGAAACTAAATATGCATTTGTACCAACTCCCGCTAAAAATCCAGTAGTAGCGCCCCAAAATGTTGATTCTCCTTTTCCAATATTAATATCTGTTTTATCATATAAAAACATTATTCCGAGGGGTTTGCTCAAATCTAAATTATCATTTTTATTTATATGGGTTTGAATTAATTCTTCAACCGCGGCATCCGTTATAGTATCAAAATTAACATCAAATAATGCATCATAATATGTTTTATCTTGATTAAGTAATTTAGTTTTATATAAATACGAAAAAAGCCCGGGTTTTTTACCCTCTAAATCTGTAAACTCGATCCTGCTGCAAATTACACAATACATTCCTTTTTCTTTTTTAAATAAATCAAGTTTACCTTTCCCAAAATTGTCCCAGCAATTATAAAGTTCGTTTGCAACTGTTGGAAAAACTTTTTTTTCATCTGAAATTTTAATATCTCTTGTTGGACATTTTATTTCATCCATAAATTCATTACCGCTTAATTTAGCGACAGAATTTAAAACTACACTAGATTTACAGGCATTATCAGTTGAAGCAGATTTTAAAATATCAAATAAATTAAATTGAAAAGAAATAATTATAAATGCTATAATTATAATTAAAATAGAACCTAACAAAAACCTTATAGGGTTTGCTTCTGTCTGGGATTTCTTATCCATTTTTTTCTTGCTTCTCCCAATAAAGTTTACTGCATAAACCAGAACCTGCCAATTCTTCTTTAGGCAAAAAGATGATAGACTGTACCTCTTTTGTATTAACTAATGTACTTAAATATGGTATCATTCCAGTTAGTTCAAGAGGTATTCCTAGAGTATTACGCACAAAAACTAACAAATATTCTTTACCTTTTTCCACTGTATCTAATTCCTTCATTTTTTTAATGGTCGGAGTTAAAAATCTAGTCACAAATAAAGGATAACTTTCAGGAATTCCAACATATTGTGCATAGGTCTGTTCAGTTTTTGACATATTTTTGGATTTGATATATTCCATAATTTTACTTGATTTTAAATTGTCTTGAGCCATAATTTCAGAACAAACTAAACAATAATCATTACCTTCTTTACCAAAAACTTGCAACTTTCCTTCTCCCACCTTATACCAACAACTTTTTAGTTCTTCAGCAAATATTTGATATTGTTCGATTAAAGTTTTGCCTTCAATTTTTAAAGAAGTAGTTGGACATTGAATAGGAACCTGTTTACTATATCCTAATAAATTTCCTGTAACTCCCACAGTTTCATGAACTTGGGAATTTGCTAAAACAGTTAACCTGCATTTTTCAACATCCCCTCTTTCAGAAAATATGGCAGAAGTTTTGTAGACTCCATAAAAAAGTATACTTGAAACTATTAAAATTAATATCAGTTTTAATAACTCTTCAACCGCCATCCCTTTTTTTTTCATTTCAAAACATCAAATATTTGAATATAAACCAAATAAGCAATGATAAATCCAATTAAGAAAATTAAAATTGCAATAAGGGTCTCCAAACTTAGCTCTGCTTTTTGTTTCATTGTCTCTACAGATATAATTCATTATAAATATATTCATATATAAATATTCCTTATTTTAGGCGCTGTCCAGAAAGTTCATTGTCTGTATATTAATATATTATTTAAAACCTAAAGTAGCCAAGAACACTCTTGCAGTTATGGTTAAATCTGAAGATACTAATTTTTAAATAATGTATCTACAACCAAACCAGCAAAGCTATGCACATACAAAAAATAGAAATATTTAAATAAGCAATATGATTAAATATATTTTGGAGTCCATAAAATGAAAATAAAATTATACTGGTTAACATCTATTTTAATAATAACAACTTTGGTATTTTCAGTTACTGTAGCCGCTTCTATGCTTATTCCAGCAAATGACCGGGCAAAAGAAAATGCAAGAGTTCTAGAAAATTCTCCAGTGATAACTGAAACAGAATCAGGAGAATGGGATTTAGAAAGAGTAGATTTTATACATTATGTAAAATCAAGTAATCCAAGTAACCAACCAAAAACAGAAACCTGTTATAAACTTTTAGGGGTAAAATGGTCTACTTTACCTGTAAATTATATAATTAATCCAGTTAATCCTCAGGGATTAACAGAAGATTTTGTAACTTCGACAATATCAACATCAGCAGAAATCTGGGATGCTGCAACAATGAGCGAATTATTTAATAATGTTTATACAGTTGATTATAATGTACAATATGGTGTGCAAAACTTTGTGAATACGATTGCTTTTGGCGACTACCCGGATAATAATGTTATAGCAGTAACATCAATATGGTACACAAGAAGAGGCAAACAAATAGTAGAATTTGACCAGCTTTATAACACAAGATATACATGGGGAGACGCCGTAATAAATCCGTCAGTAATGGACTTACAAAATATAGTAACACACGAACTTGGACATGGAGTTGGTTTGGGTGATATATACAGCACAGCATGTTCAACAGTAACAATGTATGGCTACTCTAACTATGGTGAAACTTCTAAAAGAAGTCTTGGACAACCAGACATAACCGGTTTACAAAAAATGTATGGAGCTTGAACTTTTTTATTTCATTTATCGTTATCAAAACCCAAATATACTAACCTAAAATCAACCTCATATAATTAATTTTTCTATAACGCCAATAAACCAAATCATTTATAAACAAAGCCCAATTCTGAGAATAATATGGATTACAAAGAAATGCTAAAAAAGGCAAAAAAAGAACTGCCTGAAGATGTAAAAAATACTGAAAGATTTGAAATCCCAAAAGTAAAGGGGCATATTCAGGGAAATAAAACAATTATTACTAATTTTACGCAAATAATTGATGCTTTACGCAGAGATGCCCAGCACTTGCTAAAATATTTATTAAAAGAACTGGCAACGCCAGGCGAAATAACCAAAACCTCTTTAATAATCGGTGCAAAAGTGTCAGCTTCAAAAATTAATGAAAAAATCGAAAGATACGCAAAAGAATATGTTTTATGTAAAGAATGTAATAAACCAGATACCACCATTCTAAAAGAAGGCGATTTCGCTTTTATTAAATGTATGGCATGTGGCGCAAAACATCCAGTTAAAAGTAAAATATAAAAATGATTATTAAACTCCATACTACACATGACGGAAAATCTATCTTAGCAATATGTGACTCAGATTTACTTGGCAAAGTTTATGAAGAAGGAGAATTACAACTTGATCTTACTTCAAATTTCTATAACGGCAAAGAAATGAATGAACCAGAGATACTAAAAGAAATAAGTAAATTTAGTTCCTTAAATATTGTCGGACAAAAATCAATTAACTTTGCAATTAAACAAGAATTAATAGAAAAAACAAATATTAAAAAAATCGCAAATGTCCCTTATGCAATTTGTGTATTCGTTGAATCTTTAGAATAAACTTCTAAATTACAAATTCGCTGTCATTCCACTCCCTTTTAAAAAAAATAAATATCCTAATCAAAAAAAACTACCTTAAACGCACTTCTTTAATTAGTTTAAAACCACGCGCCTAATCCTGCTTGTTTTTCTTTTTCTTTACCAAAAACGCCCTCAACTCTTCTTTTAAGTAATTCCAAACATTGGCTAAGATAAGGATTAACTCCATACTTCCTTGCAAGTTCCAAACTGGGTTCTAAATATTTTATTATTGAACCTTGAGAAATTGTAAAAATCAATTTTCCACCGCATTCTGTGCATTTACCTACTAAAGGAGGTCTTCTATAAATGTGATTACAGCCAACACACCTAAAAGATTGTTGTGAAAACTTTCTTAAATTACCCATAATGTCCCTTATAAAATGTTTTTCAATAACTAATGTTGCAACATCAGTCGAATTAACTGCCCTAATTTTTCTTGCCAATTCCATCTGCCCAACCAGTTTATCTTGCATACTTGGCAATGTTTTATATGCTGAACATCTTACTCCTGCATTTAAATTATCAGTATCATGTGTGAACCCCATCCCTTCATATTGGGCATCAGTTCCCAAAGTATCCCCTATTTTTTTAATCTTAATTTTCCATGCTTCTTCATACTTCAATGCGGCTTCATAAAGTTCTAACGGATATTTCCATACAATATCCAAATTATGCACTTCAGTATCCACTTCCGAAGGAACTAGGTGCGCAGTTAAAACTAAACATGCATCCATTGTGCGCCCACCTCTACGGTCAGGTAAAAATTGCCTAGAAAAGTTCAATAACCCATCAAGCAACAGCATAACTCCTGCTTCGTCGCCGTCACATCGCGCATTTAAAATTTGTTCTCCCCATAAAATATTTCTATCCTCTTTTGTACTCCAATCAATTTCTAAACAATATGAAGAAGAATTATCTCTTATTAATTCAACTTTTTTCACATAATCAAATATAACATCATTTTCTTCTTTTATTTCGTAATACTTTTTTCCGAACCGAGTTTTCCTTAAGTCTTCATTATTTTTAAGAATCGATAGTTTCAAACTTTTGCTTTTAGAAACTAATTTTAATGTACTTTTAAGTTTTGTAATGTCCCTCCCGTTTATAATCAAATGATGTAAAATATGAGTTTTAGGTTGTTTGCCTAGCTTCACATATTTTTCTAGTACTGTTTTCCCGGGTAATCTTGGTTTTGTTGTATGATATTTCGAAAATACATTAAACCTTAACAATAAAAAGGAAATATCATCTAATAAACTTCTATTAACAGAATATAAAACTACTGAATTATTTTGGGGAATTACACTTCCATCTCCATCAATAAACGCGGATATATAATGTGTAACTAAACTATCAGGCGCATTTAATATGAGTCCGGGTACTTTTTTATTATAAGCATTTGATCCGGCTTGAAAAACGAATTTGAATAATAAATATATCATTTGATCACAAATAGTAATCTTTGTTGAATCTTCTCCAAGATTAGGTTTTATTTTAAAAACGGTTTTTATCAATTCCTGTATTTTATTTTGTATTTCTTTATCCTGTATCCTAAAACTAACTTGAGAAACAGAAGCAGATTGTCTGCAATGCCCCTCCGCAGAATAATATCCTAACAAAGAAGCAATATTCTCATCAAACCATAAATAAGGGTTAAATAACCTTTTTGAATATCTAATCTTAAGAAGATTATTTTTAGCCAATTCATCACTATCTAATTTTAAATTTTTAATATGATATAATGTATTTCTTTTTCTTTTAACATCGACTTGATTAATTAAAAAAATATTTTTTAAATTTTTATCCGGTACATTTTCAATTAATAATTTAATCAGGTTTAACTTTAAATTAGATTTATTATTATTTTCAAATTTGTTTAATATCCCTAATTTGTCTCCCACTTTAATCTCTTTTGCCTTTTTAAATTCAAAATTATTATGATTTACATACATAAAATCGTGATTAGGAGTCATTATCTGTTCCCTGTTAGTTGTAGTCGTAATTTTAACCCACTGCTTGGGAGATTTGCCTTTAATAAAATATTTAATTTTCTTTTTTTTTAATTTTTTAGTGAATGGATCTACACCAAAAGCAAATAAATCGTTTGGACATTCAACTTTTACTGTACCAAATTCATCCATTTTTGAAATAGAATAATTATTTTGAATTAATTCTTCAACATATTTCCCTATCTCTGTTACATTTAAAACGTCTTTCTTTGAATAAATAAATTTTGTAGCAGGATATACGCAATTTCTGCGCGTAGCTGCATGCGCCATCGGATGACAATACATGCCTTGCGTTTTAGAAAATCCAATAATGCGAGAAACAATCCCTGCTGAAGTATGCGGCGCTAAGTTGATTAAAAAATGCCCCACTAAATCCTCTTTTGATTTAAGATTATAATAATGAGGCAACCCATAATGTTTCTGCAGTAATTCATCAATAAATTTACTTACTCTTAACAAAACTTCATCCGCTCCTTCTTCCATGCTTTCAGGGCAACATGGAAGAATTATGTCTTGAGGTTTCAACTCTATTAATTGTTCTGCAGAAACTAAGGGTTCATGGTATATGTCTTCATAATATCCTAATTCTCTCAACCTATCAACACTGCTTCTTACTTCTTTTGCTCTAAAATGAGTAATTGGCATTTGTATCATATCATATCTTGTAGTTCCATCTTTATTTACATAAATTTCATATTTAGACCTAAGCAAGCCCTTAACTAAACTTTCGGGGATGTGGTCTTTGTTAATGGTTTCTTTAATGCCCTTTATCAAATCAGGGAAAGTTTTCATCTCTAATTTTTTTCTCGCCTCTTCAAATAATGTTTTAATATCAATAGTTTGTGCGCTAAACCGCTGAGCCCTGCCATGCAAAACTCCCTCAGAAGATTTTAAAATGCACTCTGAAGATTCAATTGCTTTTTTACAAAATCGGCAAAAAAATAATTGTTTTGTTTTAGCTCCGCAAACACTGCATATTGGAAAAATAAGGTTTTTATTACAATATTCGCATTTATATGCGGGAAAATTAGAACCTATTTTTCCTTTCTCCATGGCACTTTGAAAAGATTTCATTCTGCCCCCTTCTTCACCAACGGGAAACAATAAATGCGGACTTCCCGGTAATTTTCTCATTTTTGCTTTTTCCGGCCTGCCCATCCTACACCCTATAAAAGTACCAGATTTGTCTCTTACTTTATATTCAGAAACTAAATTAACAATATCAAGAACTTTTTTATCTTGATTATCCTGAATTATTTTTATAATTGAATTAACATCAAACTCTTCTTTATAATTTAAATTTGAAAGAAAAATTAAAGAATTGTCTTTATTTAATACTACAAATTCCTTATTTACTAAAATATGAGGAATTCCTAACAATTCAAATATCCTTTTAATTTTTTTAATGTAGGGAAAAATTATTTTTTTTATAATCCCCTCTTCTTTGACCACGCTTATTTTTTCAATAAAATTAATTAAATAATTATATTCTTGAAGAGTTATCGCATTCCAATGAAATGTATAACTAGGATGCAGTGGAATTTTTAATTCTTTTGAAAGTTTTAAAACGTCTTCTGCAAAAATCTTGGTTCTTAAGGGGCCTTTTAATAAAGATTCAATTAAGTAAAAATCTATCCCTGTTAAATCCACGAGTTTAGCCAAATCAAGTGAACCAAAAGCATTAACGATAGCTTTTTCAAGCTCTTGCGAATACCACTCTTCACAATAGCCTGCAGGCACTAGTTTATGCCCATTTTCAACAAAATCCCCATATGCAATTAAAATGTCTCCTAAATAAAGTATTTCATCAACTTCTTTTTTTAAACTAATTGCTTCTTCTTCTTTGTCAAGCCTTAATACATTTCCATTTGTAAGCCTAACTATTGGCCCTTCAATAGTATCACAAGGACTTACTACCGTTGCTTTACCCGGTCTTTCTACTTTTAATTGTGTGCCTGTTGCAATAAAATTATCTAATACGACCATTGTAGCAGGGTGAATGGAGTATGCTGCAAAGCCGGAAGTGCGCGCCCTCCCGTACCTTAATCTAAACCCCCCTTGGGCCAGAGGATATGTTAAAATAGGCCTGCCTGCAACCAAATCTTTAATAAAAGTAAAGTTTGGCATAATTTGGGGTTTTTCTTTTCCATCCTCTTTTTTATCTAACTCAGACAGTTTAAGTTTAGCCTTCATGTTTTTTTGTAATTCTAAAAAATCATTCATCCATAACCAATCTTTCAAACCAAATTCTTCGCCCCATTTACTAAGTTTGGCATAAACCTTTGGGGCTTTTTGTGCAATCCCTTCAGCCAATACTAAACACATCCCGCCTCTAACCCTATTTACTTTAATCCTTGGTAAATCTTTATAGTTAGAAACTTCTTTTTCTTCTGTAGGATCTCCACTGATTTCCACAGGAATATGCTTTACTAAAAATACCGTTTCTTCCATAGAAGGGCGGTATTGAAGATTTGCGCATCGTTCATGATAATCATCCAACTCCGTACAAAACCGCTTAACTTCATTCTCATCAGGGTCATACTTTGCATAACCCATTTTCATTCTTACATAATCTGCAATAATAACTGAAACTGCTTCAGCAGTCCCACCAGAAGCACGTATTGGTCCGGCATAATTAATTGCCATATATTCTTCTCCGCCCCGAGTTTTTTTTAAAGTAATGTCAATAAATCCTTCTAATGGCGCAGAAATAATGCCTAATGTAATATAAGACAGCCCTACCCTTATCCATGTTTCCATTGCTTCTTTTA
>JAGVYF010000031.1 GCA_018303425.1 Candidatus Woesearchaeota archaeon
TATTGTTAATGTTGACCTACATTTTCTTTATCATTTGCAACCTCGCTTATATTTTGTTGCACAAATAAGAAAGTGTAAACCTAATTCAGGATAGTAGAGTTCTAAAATTTATAAAGATTAAGAAACGCTTTAATTCTCTCCTTAAGATTTAAAGTATTAGACTTAAGTTCCGAACTGTCTCCAAAAAGATATAAAGAATAAATAAACTTATTAATCACATGCCCTGCAAAAACTAACATCGGTTTGGATTTCCATTTTCCGGCTACATCTGTTTTTAATTTAGATTTTATTTTAATCTTAATATCCCCCTCATTATACTTCATTTTTCTTGATCCTTTGGTTACAACAACATCTTTTAATTCATCAATATTAATATCTATTTCAATTACATATTTAACATAATCACTAGGAGATTTGGCATATTCAACTTCTAAAGCCACTTTTTTTCCTTTAGCAGTAACTTTTTCTTCTTGTTTCTTTTCTGCTTTATCATAACCTTTACTTGTTAAGAAATGATTTATCTCATTTAACAAATCTCTAGATTTAAATAAACCATTATAAGATACAACCTCTCCGCCAACAACAACAAATTCTTCTCCCATTTTAAATTCTTTCCATACCCATGCTATCCCTTATTTTATCATAAATCTCATATACTTCTTTATATAATGGTACATATATTTTAAACATAATATCTTTATTAATTATAAAGTTATGGTAAAATTTTTGTAATTTTTCTTTAAATCCGCCAACCCACTCTTTTTCATAATCTAAAATGTAATACCCTTTAATTACTAATTGAATCCTGCCTTTTTGCATAATAGTCTTTTCATCATTTTTAATAACTTCAACATCCTTAAAGTCCCATACAAACATTGAAATTTCAATTTCATATTTATAATATCCAGTTACTTCTTTTTCTCCAAACCATTCAAACTCTAACTCATTACCTTTATGAGTATAATTTTTTTCAAAGAAATCATAACCATTTATTTTAAACCATTGAATTACAGTTTTATAAAGATTGTCATAACTAAACATCCCAGTGTACCGAATTACCGGAGGTTCATCAGTCAACTCTTTTTTCAAATCAGCCATGTTTTAATGCATAGAAACTACTTATATAAATGTTGCTATTTATAATAAAATTGTAATAATCAGAAACAGATTACGAGATAAAGTGAATATATTTTCCCTTACGGAAAGAGAAAATTATACTCTGCATATTACAATTGAAATAGGTAATCCATACAAAATTAAAACAAACAAAAATATTATTCAAAAAGATGCGGATTTTATTTTTTCTATAGGAAATTTAACAATTCAACTTAAAGAAGATAAAATGAAAAAAATTAAATTAATTAATAAAAACTAATCAATTTTACTTCCCGCACATAAGACAAACATCTTCGCTATTCTCTTTTCTAAAATAAAACGGTTTATGATCCTCCTTTTTAACTTGGAACTTATCAATAATCAACTCACAAAGTTGCGGTTGTATTCTCAAAATATCTTTTAAGGTTAAATACCCTATTACTTTTTTTTGCGCAATGACGGGCATATGCTTAATATCGTAATCATTCATTAATTGGACAGCATCAAACAGGTCAATTTCAGGACTAACTGTAAACAATCTTTTAACCATTATTTTTTCAACGGGGGTTTCTTCAGCATTTAAATTCAATGCTACTGCCTTCCTTACTAAATCCTGTTCAGTGATAATGCCCTGCAAATTTTTATTTTCACCAATAACTAAAGAACCAATATTTTCTTTTTGCATTATTCTTGCGCATTCAGCAATAGTTTTTGTTTTTGAAACCACAATAGGTTTTTTGGTCATTGCATCGCAAACTTTATAACCTGTTTTCATTGGTATCATTTTTATAAGACCGTGTAAAAAACTAAATCTTCCAACTATATAAATTTTTAGGGTCATGTATATAGTATGGTTAATATGAGTAAAATTTACTAAAATTAAACATTGTTAATGCTATTGCGATTTTTCTACAGAATGTATAAATGCAGATAAAATCTTATTTTTTACCAGTATATTTCACTTAGGGTTTACATTTGATTTTAAAATAAAGCTTCAAAAATCCCAACTATTACAATTTTCGATAACTATATAAACAATAAATATACTATAATAATGAAGCAAAAAAGAGGGTGTATCTGCGAATGATAGAAATATTTACCAATGTTTGGTTTTATGCAATCATATTACTTATAATAATTATAGGTTTAATTATATACCGCTTAAAATTATTCAAGCTTGCGCCAAAAAACCCTGAAGAAGAACTTGCGCAAAAAGCTAAAGAAATTTTACTAAAAGAAAAAACTCTCCAAATAAAAGAAAAAGAACTAAAAAAAGAAGTTGATAAACTTTACAAAGATTCTATCGTAGTTGATAATTTAAGAGAAATAATGGACAAAAAACATTCTAGTTTTAAAGAATATGAATCTAAAATAAAAAATCATTCAAAAGAATTCAAGCATATCAAAAAAATATTAAAAATAACAGATGATTTATTAGAAAAACTTCCTGAAGAAGAAGTTGAAAAATTTGTTAAATCTAAACATTTCAAAGATTATAAAAGAGCAATTGAAAAGTATGTGAAATAAATGGGTCTTATTAAACAAAATAAAAAATCAGTAACTAAAAAGAAAACCGTTAGAAAACCTGCCAAACAATCTAAAAAACCTATATCAAATGCAGTTTATGAAACTAAAATTGATGAGATTCTTAAAATTGTGCAAGACGAAAATAAAGTGACTGTTGAAGAATTAAGTGGGCGTGTAGGCTTAACACTTGAAAAAACAGAGTCATGGTTAAAAATTCTTCAAAATAATGCTCTTGTAAATAACCATTATCCTTTAATGGGTAGAGCATATACAACAAAAATAGACGATCAAAAAATACCTGGAGAAATAATACAAAACAATAAAACTCGAAACTTATTGGCCTTTTCAATAGTATGCTTCATTTTACTTATGGGCCTATACTACATCTTTATGATAAAATGAAAGAAATAAATTGTATAACAGAAAAAAGTAAATTGATCGATTCATATACCCTTATTACTGATAAAGTTCCGGTATCTGTAAACATCTGGGATTGCCCAAATGAAAGTATACCTATATATCATATTAAATTCCCTAACATAGGGCTTGGAACGCAAGCCTTTCTTAATTCACTTAAAGAAGAAATAACTCGGGGAATACCTTTAAGAAATGAATTAATGACCGACCCCAAAATTGCAAAAAAGATTAAACTGGATTATTATAAAAAATTAAAATCCTCAATCGCTGAAAAACTTCCAGATATTAGCAAAGAAAAACTTGAGCTATTCAGCGGTATAACCCTGCATAAAATGCACGGTCTTGGAGATTTAGAGATAATCTTGGGTGACAATTTGCTTGAAGAAGTTACAATCAATGGTTCAAAAGAACCTATCTCAATATACCACAAGAAACATGGCTGGTGTAAAACTATCCTATATCCGGAAAATGAAGAAGAAATATACAATATTTCGGCATTGATTGGAAGAAACATAGGTAAAGATATCACAAACCTTAATCCTATAATGGATGCTCATTTATTGACAGGCGACAGAGTGGCTTCAACATTATTCCCAATTAGCACTTCGGGCAACACGATTACAATTAGAAGATTCGCAAGAACTCCATGGACAATTACGCATTTTATAAGTCCTGAATATAATACAATGACAAGTGAAATGGCCGCAATTTTATGGCAAGCAATGCAATATGAATTAAACATTATTGTTGCAGGCGGAACAGCTTCAGGTAAAACTTCTGTTCTTAATACATTAAGTTCATTTATACCGCCAACACAAAGAATAATCTCTGTTGAAGATACCCGGGAAATATCATTACCTAAACCTTTGCATTGGAACTGGGTGCCAATGTCAAGCAGAACTTCAAACATTGAAGGGCAGGGAGAGATATCCATGTTAGATTTAATAATCGCTTCATTAAGAATGAGACCTGACAGGATGATAGTTGGAGAAATTAGAAAACAAGAACAGGCCCAGGCATTGTTCGAAGCAATGCACACCGGTCACTCTATATATTCTACAATGCACGCAGATACAGCGCAACAAGTTAAAAGAAGACTTACTGAACCTCCGATGAATATCCCATTGGTGGAAGTTTCTTCTTTGCACTTAATTCTTGTCCAGTACAGAGACAGAAGAAAAGGAATAAGAAGAACTATGGAACTTACAGAAGTAATGCCGGCTACCGGAGAAACCAGCAAACTTGAGCTTAATACTTTATATCGCTGGTTGCCAAGAAAAGATCAATTTGAAAAAGTAAACAGCCCAATACGGATAATTGACGAGTTAAATCTGCACACCGGAATGACAGTTAAAGAGATTAATGATGACCTTAACCAAAAGGTTTCAATTTTGAACTGGTTAAAAAAAGAAAAAGTATATAACATAGACGATTTAGGAAACATATTAAAAACCTATTATAAGGAACCAGATAAATTAATCAAGGCTGTAAATAATAAATGGAAAATTGAGAAAGTAATATGAAACATGCAAGACTGCCAATGCAAATATTATCATTTAAAACCGCTAACAAATTAGGGGGGATTTTCAAAGGTTTATGTTTAAGAATTTCTAAATATGTGCCCGGTTTAAAGTATGATTTAATCAAAGCAGATTATGAGTTATCAAGAACAGAATATGTTTGTTATTCATTGACAAATTCAATCCTTATAGGAATGATTGCATTCACGTTATTATTTCCTTTAAGCTTCGGAATTGCTCAAAGAACATTGCCAGCATCTTTGCAAATCGGATTGTTTGCGTCTCTAATATTATTTTCATTATTCTTTATTGTCTACCTTAAATATCCAGCAATAATCGCAGACAAAATTAGCGATGAACTTGACCAAGATTTGGTTTATGGATTAAAAGATTTATTGTTGCAGATAAGTTCAGGAATAACATTGGACCAAGCAATTGCAAATGTTGCAGATTCAGGATACGGTCAAATTTCAAAAGAATTTGAAAAACTAACCAAGGATGTTAGATCAGGCGCGCCAATGGCAGATGCATTAGAAAAGATGGCTCTCAAAAGTAATTCACGATATTTAAAAAGAACCGTTTGGCAAATGATTAATTCTATGAAAGCAGGCACTAATATAAAGGGCGCGCTTAAAACAGTTATAGACGAACTTATCACTGAACAACAAAACAATATAAATAAATATGCAAAAGAACTTAACCTCTGGACTTTGCTTTACATGGTGTTTGCAGTTGCAATACCTTCAATAGGGGGAACATTATTAATTATTCTTTCAAGTTTTGCAGACGCAGGTTTAAGCAAATCATCTTTTATATTATTCCTCGTAGCTGGTTTTTTAGTGCAAGTTGCGCTAATTGAATTCATTAAATCCCGGAGACCAATGATAAATATATGAAACAAGCCTATAGTTTAGTAACACGCGCATATCCTGAAAAATATTTGAAATGGATAGACAAATTACTCTATAACGCAGGAGAAACATCAGACCTTGAATACTGGTTAGGCACAAACACGATATTTTCAATACTCGCATGGCTTGCGCTTACAATCTTGCCATGGACAATGTACGGCGCATTTAGTTCACTTTATTTTTTATTAGGGCTTGCATCTGCGCTCCTTATATTGGGTTCAACGCACTTAATTTTATACCTAAAAGTCGAAGACAGAATTTCAAGAATAGAAGATGTAATCCCTGATATGCTCCAATTAGTTTCATCCAATTTAAGGTCAGGAATGACGCCTTACCAAGCGCTAAACATCAGCGCAAGACCTGAGTTTGGTCCGCTTGCTGAAGAAATAGAGCACGTTACTAAGAAAGGTTTAAGCACTGCCTCTTTCACAAATTTGCTAATTGAGATGAATGAACATATCCAATCAAATTTACTGGAACGCGTTACTAAAATGTTCAGTTCAGCTATAAAATCCGGCGGTAAACTGGCGAACCTTTTAGAGGACATGGCTAACGATCTTACACAGACTAAAAAATTAAAACAAGAGCTTATTACAACAACAAAAAGTTATACTGCTTTCATCTTATTTACAATAATCATCGGAACCCCATTGTTGCTTGCAATATCAGTGCACTTCATAGAATTAATTGGGGAATTACAGATAACTACACCGCAAAGCGCAGGTTTTGGTCTTGACTTCCTTGCAGGAGGATTAACAATTACTTCGGAATTTTTAACTAACGTCTCTTTAATCATGTTAATAATAACTTCAGTCTTAACTTCAATGCTGCTTGGAGTAATTAAAGAAGGAAAAGAAGTTTATGGTCTTAGATATTCACCAGTTCTAATCGGTGGAACATTAATCAGTTTTTACGTTGCAAAATATTTAATAGGCACATTCTTTGCTTTTTAAATTCGACTTATGTTTTTAACATACTTGTCCCAGATTTTCTTAAATTCTTTAGAAGACAGCATTTCTTCAAATGAACCTGATGAAATAATTTTACCCGATTTAAATAAATAGATTTTGTCAAACATTGGCAACAAATGCAATCGGTGTATTGAAGCAAATATTGTTTTATCACTAAACTCTTTAAAAATATTCTGATATATTAAATATTCATTCTTAGTATCAACACTGCTAGTGGACTCATCTAAGAGTATTATCTCCTTATCCCTTGAAGCCATTAATCCTCTTGAAAGGGCAAGTCTTTGTTTTTCACCGCCAGAAAGATTTACTCCCTTTTCATATATGTAAGAATTCAATTTTTGGGGCAAACGTTTCACTACTTCAGAAAACTGCGCAAGCTTAATATATTGTTCAATTTCTTCAGTTTTCAAAGGCACGCCCAAAGTTATATTTTCTTTAATAGTAGTGTTAAATATTTCTGGATCTTGCGGTATTAAAGAGATATTATTACTGATTGATTTAAACCCATGTTCAAGTTTTTGATCATCTAAATATATGTCCCCATATTTTGAATGATACAAATCCCTGATAATCTTCATAAAAGTTGTTTTACCTGAACCGCTATGCCCAATTAATGCTATTTTCTCACCCCTGTTTATAATCATATTAATATTATTAAGATGCAAATCAACGCCTTTTTTCTTATGATATGAAAATTTTAAATCTGATACAATTAACTTGTTCCATCCTTCCAATTTAACATTTTTGATTTCAAACTGTTTTTTAAATTCTTTAGAAATTTCTTCTGCATTGGCAACCCTAACCCTTAACTTAACAAAATTGCTGTATTTCCAAGTCATGCGATAAAATAGCTCATTTATCCTATCTACATAACCATACAGCAAATATACTGTGCCGAGCATTACGGTACTTCCAGATTTAAATGCAGAATAGATATAAGTTCCAAGAATTAGAAAAGTCATAATTGAAACAAATATTGAAACTATAAACCACTTAAATTCATTTAGTTTTTGAGTTTTGATTTCTAAGCTTAAAGGTTTCATTATTTGCTTAAATATTGATTTTGAAAGTTGTTTTTGAACTCTCAAAATAATAACTGTAGTTATATTACTGATTACATCAAAAACTTTAGCAGAAATTTCATTCTCGGCAAGACTAAGCTGTTTCCATTGTATCCTTAAAATTGAGTCCATTTTATCAATAATGAATGCAACAACAAAAACCATCATTATTACAAGATACGCAGAATGAAGATTAAAATATACCAATGCAAAGTACGAACTTGTAAACCTAACAATGATCTCAATAACTTGATAACTCTCTGAAGAATAATCACATAATGCTGAAGTCCCTTTTTCAATTTTATCTATAGTATCGCCTGAATGATGGTCTGCATGCCATTCTGCCGGCAAAGACATTACCCCATCCAAAAGATACTTTCTATAATTTGCCCGGACTAAAAATGCATTTGTATTTTCAAGAACTCTTGCTGGCCCATGAAACATCCAAAATAAAATTGACAACAAAATAAACATTGATGCATATCCCAAAAGTCCATATATATTATCTCCCGTAATGCCAAATTCCTGAATAATATTAAGAATTTTACCTATAAGCAATGGAAACATAAAATCAAAAATATTTGCAATTAAAAATAAGCTAAAATATAATATTACATTTCCACGATTACCCTTTGAATACTCCCACGTTTTTTTTGTAAGATAAATAATTGGATTATCATTGAACACCATACTAAAAATAACTGTGATATTTACTTAAAAACCTATCTATTATAGAGTAAATAAAAATAATATATGTAATTTGTTTTCGGTAAATTTAATCTTATTATACATATGTATGATTAATAATACCGTTAATATATCAAGCTGTTGGTTGCCAAATATAAAAATTCCAACCACTGCAAGCCACGGATATTTTTGAACTGCAGAGATTTAATTCATAATTATCTCA
>JAGVYF010000032.1 GCA_018303425.1 Candidatus Woesearchaeota archaeon
CAAAGATGGAGAATTTGGGCCTGCAATGGATAGCGCAAATGGCCTTTGGGAAAATTATGTAAATCGTAATTGCCAGCAACAGCATAAATTTTATATTTGTCCAAATGGTTGCAAAAATGGGGCATGTGTTTCAGATACTCCTTGTACTGATTCCGACGGTGGTAAAAATTACTTTGTTAAAGGAACAACTTCGGGCATGACAAAAACATACTACAATGGCACTGAATCAGAAAAATACTCAAGTTCAGATGATATTTGTGTAAAAGATAATCAAATTCCGCAATCTGGTTATGAAGAAGGGCTTTTCGAGCACTATTGTGAAAATAATTATTTGCAAGTAGATGGTTCAGATAAAACCTTTATTTGTCCAAATGTGTGCGAAGATGGTGCATGCGTTGAAAGTAATGATAATTCTGAAATAAAAACACGTTACGCATATTGGGAATGTTCAAATGGCGTAAGTTCAAAATCAGGAGGACCTACGAGCTGTAAACCCCGATATATTTGGGAAGAATATGGCAATGAATTCTGCAGAGCGCAATGTGGTGATATGGGATGTACGCTTAAAAAATTTGATACCTGGGAAAAATGCGGTGAAATAATAGATGATATTTTAATTTTACCAGCTGTAGATTTACCGGTTTACACATTACCTATTGATATGGCGGTAGATACAACGATTAGAGAATCTGAAAAATGTAATGGTTGCTTTAATAATGAAATTTGTCTTCCATTTGGTACAAGATTATTAAGTAATGATCTTCCAAGTTATTGTTCAATTAATCAAAAAATTGTAACTCAATTAGGGGTTGATGAACCCTGTATGAACAGTTATGAATGCAAAACTAACCAATGCGCAAGCAATGTTTGTATTGATTTAAAACAAGAAATTGCTGAAACAAGAGGCTTATTGCAAAAAATATTAGACTGGCTATCACAATTATTTGGTTAGATTTATTTTTTCTGTTTTATATTTTAACACTTTTAGTAATATATATAAAGTAAAATACCCCCAATTATAATATGAAAAGAGGTATAGCTATACTTTTACTTATTGTTATTAATGTGATTTCTGTTAACGCGCAAAATTTTAGCGCATTTGATGAAATTAATCTTAATTTAAACATCAGTTCATCATTAGTCAATTTATTTCTTTATCCTGAAGATAATTGGCAGCAAAATGTGTTAGATTTAAAGACTGAGCCAAATGCAAGTTTGAATGATGGAAGCATTTTATTTCAATGGCAAAATCTCGAAGAACAAAAAATAGATTTTCAGGTTACTGCCAATGTAAAAGTAAAAAATAAAGTATTTCCTATCAGAGATAAAATATCTTTTCCTATCAAAAACCTTCCAGATGAACTAAAAGTCTGGACACGGCCTACTGAAAAAATTAATTCTGATGACAGTAGAATCATTAGGCTTGCTTCAGATTTAGCGGAGGGTGAAGATGACTTGTTTAAAGTCGTGTTTAAGCTAGCCAATTTTACTAAAAATTATATTCGTTACGATTTAGCATTTGCCGGGGAAGTAAAATCTGCCTTATGGATACTTAACAACAGAAATGGAGTATGCGGAGACTTTAGTTCATTATTTATGGCGCTTACTCGCGCTTTAGGAATTCCGATAAAATATGTTGTAGGTGTTGCATACACCGATTTTGAAGATGCAAATGAATTTGTACCGCATGCGTGGACAGAAGTATATTTTCCTAATGAGGGGTGGATACCATTTGATCCTACCTATGGTGAATTTGGTTATATCGATATAAGCCATGTAAAACTTAAAGAATCTGTTGATGTTGACAATCCTTCAGTGCATTATGAATGGAGGGGTAAAAATTTTGATATAGCTATTGATAAATTGGAGTTTAAAGGTCAGATCACGTCTGAAACTGGGATATATGTGAAACCTATTTCAATTGAAACAAGTGTAGAAAGCAAAATAGTGGATATTGGTTCATATCAATTAATAACTGCCATAATTAAAAATTTAAAAGATTATTATATTACAGACCAAATTAATTTATTCGTTCCTTCAGAGATAAAATTAATTAATCCGGCTGTTCAAGTTTTGTATCTTGAACCCGGTCAGGAAAAAACGTTATATTGGATAGTGCAGGTTGATGAAATACTTAGCCCAAAATATACTTATACATTCCCTTATACCATTAAAACATTAAGAGATATAAGCGCAACTTACCAATTTGAATCTGTTCCTGGTTCAGAAAGTTATACATTGCTCGAACTGCAAAATAAGATTAGTCAAATTGATGAAGAAAAAGAAAAAGTTTATTCAAGCAATGTAGAATTAATCTGTACCGCCACGCAAGATGAAATTTATACATTTGAACCATTAGAAGTAAATTGTAAGATGACTAATGTAGGCAATCAATATCTTGAAAATTTGCATGTCTGTCTTTCTAGAGACTGCAATTTTCTTGATTTAGGCATTGGGCAAGAAAAAGAAACAAAATTTAAAACAGTGTTTAATGAATCAAGATCATCTATTGAAATAATTGCAAAAAATAATCTAATTACTAAAGTAGAAATTTTGGATATTAAAATCATCTCGCCACCAATAATGCGCATAAAAGACATTGAATACCCATTAGAGTTAAATTTTAATGAAAAGTATAAACTAAGTTTTAAACTATCAAAGGAAAAGTTATCAGATGCGCAAGATATATTTATACATTATAATCATAAGGTTTATCCTGTAAATGATTTTTCTCTTGAAAAAGAGATTATGATTAATAATCTTAAAGCATATGATTTAGTAGAAGGTGATAATAATCTAAAAATATTTATAGAATATAAAGATAAGAGAGGCAACAAATATACTATTTCTGAAGCAGTCACATTAAAATTAAATCATTTGAATATTTGGCAAAAAATAGTCAGCAAAGTAAATTATTATCTTAACTTATTATCTTCAGCAGTTGAGAATGCTTACATATCTCCAATTTATAAATAAATTGCGTAACTTTAGTTTTTATTAATATAATTAATTTAAATTAAAAATAGAAATAAATAAAAAAATAAGAAAAAAAGATATTTTTGATATTTTATCTTCTTACAACTTTTCTGACAGCTCTTCTTTTAACTGATCTTTTAGCTGCAGATCTTCTTGCTACTCTTTTAACTGCAGTTTTTCTTCTTACAACTTTTCTGACAGCTCTTCTTTTAACTGATCTTTTAGCTACAGATCTTCTTGCTACACTTTTAACTGCAGTTTTTCTTCTTACAACTTTTCTGACAGCTCTTCTTTTTACAGATCTTTTTGCTGCAGTTTTTCGTCTTACAACCATTGAATTGCACCTCTTTTTTATATTTTAATAACAATAACCTGAATTTGTTTTAAATTCCGATATAACTTTCTATTTTATATGGATTATTATTTATAAATGTTTCTATTTTCTTCCGTGAATCATTTAATTTTTTTTTAAAGTAATTGGTTAAGATTTTCTCGTCGAGAAAAATTAAGTAATTTTATTAAACGGGCAAGCCAAAACTTTTGTTTGCGGATTTGGGTCAAACTTACGAAATGTACTGTCGTACTCTTATTTTTACTTAATAGTTCTGTTTGATTAATTATTTGAAACGAAACAATTAAATACCTTTAAAGTAAATTCAATAACATGATGAAATACAAAAAGATTATTCCCGATACTTCAATTTTAATTGAAAATACTTTATCTAAACAACTGGAAGCTAAAGAAATCACCGTCGATGAAATCATAATACACGAAGCAAGTTTAGCTGAAATGGAGGCACAGGCCAATAAAAATAAAGAAATTGGCTACTTGGGGTTAAATGAAGTAAAAAAATTAAGAATACTGTCAAAACAACTAAAATTTGAGATTTCATATAAAGGACAAAGACCAGCTGAATTTGAGATATCCTTTGCAAAGTCCGGAGAGATTGATGCATTAATCAGGTCATTAGCATATGATGAGCAAGGAACATTATTTACTGCTGATAGAGTCCAGGCGCTTGTTGCAGAATCAAAAGGGATAGATGTAAAGCTTATTGAATTCATTAGGAAAGCCACTAAATGCCAAATTGAAAAATATTTTGACGATAAAACTATGAGTGTCCATTTGAAGGAAGGTGTTATACCTGGCGCAAAAAAAGGGGGTCCGGGCAATTGGCAATTTGTCGAGGTTGGTAAAAAGAAACTAACACAAATTGAAGTAAAAGAAATTGCAAATGAAATTGTTGAAACTGCTAACACTACTAAAGACGGATTTATAGAAGTTTCAAGAAAAGGTTCAACTATTATACAAATGGGCAGGTATAGGATTGTAATTACCAAACCGCCGTTCGCAGACGGTTGGGAAATTACAGCAGTCAGACCAGTTAAAACATTAATGTTTAAGGATTATGAATTATCTGATAAACTTAAAAATAGAGTTTCTGAACAAGCCGAAGGAATTTTAATTGCAGGTTCGCCGGGCATGGGTAAAAGCACATTTGCGCAAGCACTGGCGGAATTTTATGTAGATAAAAAAAAAATTGTTAAAACGGTGGAAGCTCCCCGTGATTTATTAGTTTCAGATTCAGTTACACAATATTCATTAACATTAGGGGATCATGATGAGATTCATGACATACTTTTATTATCAAGACCAGATTATACTTTTTTTGATGAGATAAGAAATTTCCAGGATTTTAAAGTATTCGCAGATTTAAGACTTGCAGGGGTTGGTATGGTTGGAATTGTTCATGCAACTAACCCTATTGACGCAATTCAAAGATTTTTAGGCAAAATTGAATTGGGGATAATTCCTCAAGTTATTGATACTGTTATTTTTATTAAAAATGGTATTGTTAATGCAGTACTTAGTATGAAAATGGAAGTTAAAGTGCCTTCCGGCATGCAAGAAGCTGATTTAGCAAGGCCTGTTGTAACTGTTTCAGATTTTGAAAGCAATAAACCCGCATATGAAATATATACTTATGGAGAACAAACAGTGGTGATTCCTGTAACTGAAACAAACATGAAAAGCATGGTAAAACGTTATGCTGCTGAAGAGATTGAAAGAAGATTAACAAATGAAATTGGAAAAGTAAAAGTTGAAGTTACTAGTGAAGAGCGTTGCATAGCTTACGTTCCAGAAAAAAATATTGCCATGATTATTGGTAAACAGGGCCAAAACATTGAAAAAATTGAACAACGCCTTGGAATGAGCATTGATGTTCAACCATTGTTACAGCTTGAAACAGGCAAAATTGAATTGGGATATGATATAGCAATTGCAAAAAACAATATTTCTATAAGTTTTGAACAGCGTGCAATCGGCAAACAAATTAGCTTATTTATTGACGGAGAATATTTATTGAGCGCCAGGGTTTCAAAAGATTCAAAACTGCGCATTAAAAAGAAAAGTGAGCAAGGAAAAGATATTATGAATGCAATTAATACAGGTAAAGTTTTAAAAGTTTATTACTAAACATTCATAAAATCAACAATACTTTTAAATATCCTTTCTATATACTTAAATATTATGATAGACATTAAACAAGTACGGGAAAATTCGGAGATATATCTAAAAGATCTGGAAAAAAGGAAAGTACCTGATAAAATTAAATGGTTAAAAGACCTGGTTAAATTAGACCAAAAATGGAGACAGGTAAAGTTTGATTTGCAAAAGGTTGTACACCTTAAAAAAGAAATTTCTATGGAAATTAGTGAAATGAAAAAGAAAGAAGAAGATATAACTCTAAAATTAAAACGGTTAAGACAAATCCCTGAGACTATTGAAGTATATGAAGCGGAAATGGACAAGATGGAAGAAAAGATTAATTATTACTTAATGAGACTTCCAAATTTATTACATGAATCAGTTCCTCAAGGAGATAGTGAAGAAGACAATGAAGTAGTAAATTTATATGGAAAAAAACCCACTTTTGATTTTGAACCCAAAAGCCATGTAGATTTATTAAAAGAATTAGATATTGCAGATATTGAAAGAGCGGGTAAAATTTCAGGTTCAAGATTTTGGTTTTTGAAAGGAACATTAGCAGAATTAGATTTAGCATTACAAAAGTATGCAGTAGATTTTATGACAAAGCGCGGGTATATTTTAATTCATCCGCCATTTATGATGAATAGAGAAGCATATGAAGGGGTCACAGACCTTAGCGATTTTGAAAATGTAATGTACAAAATTGATGGTGAAGATTTATATTTAATTGCAACATCTGAACATCCATTAACAGCAATGTTCTATAATGAAATTATGGATGAAAAACAATTTCCTATCAAAATGGTCGGTATAAGTACATGTTTCAGGAAAGAAGCGGGTTCACATGGCAAAGATACTAAAGGAATATTTAGGGGTCACCAATTTAACAAAATAGAACAAGTCATAATATGCAAACCTGAAGAATCATGGACATTCCATGAAGAATTGATTAAAAACATGTCCGATTTTTTTGAAAGTTTGAATCTTCATTTTAGGCAGGTAAATATCTGCACTGGTGACATTGGCACAGTTGCAGCTAAAAAATATGATTTAGAAGTATGGATGCCTGTGCAAAAAACATATAGGGAAGTTGGTTCATGTTCAAACTGTACAGATTATCAGGCAAGAAGACTAAAAATGCGCTATAAAACAAATAAAGACACCATTATTCCGCACACATTAAATTCAACATGTGTAGCAACATCAAGAGCACTTGTAGCAATCCTTGAGAATTATCAGCAAAAAGAGGGTTCAATTAAAATACCTAACGTATTAGTACCTTATATGAATGGTAAATTAATGATTAAAAAAGTTTAAATATAATTAACACTATTATTTCTGCATGCAAAAAGATTTGAAGGTTGTAATTGGCATATTTATCGTGAGTAGCGTATTATTACTTGGCATGGAAGCAAAAACAGAAATTAAATCAGTTATGCCTGAATCTAAAATTGACAGTGTGATTACAATACCGCATGGAAACTTTGACATTGGCAATAAAGAAAGAGGCACAATTACGATTAATATGGATTCTAATCATTATAATCAGATGATTTTAGAGAAAAAAGATAGAAATGTTAAATCATTAATCTTTTTTAGCTCAAAGGTTATGCCTGGTTTAGAAATTAGGTATAATATTAAAGAACAAGTTTTTGAAGCAGGTATACCTCCTTTTAAAAGTACCAGTGTTGAACTGCTTAATGGGCAACAACATACACTTGCATTTACATATCAACTTGGAGAAAAACAAGCAATATATTTTGATGGTCAAAATATTGGATATAGGCCATTTGTAAGCTATAATAGAGACCAAATTTCCGGATTTGCAATTAAAGGATATGGCACCGAGGAAATTATTGTGGAGTCATTAGCTTCAAAGATGAGGATTGCAGACTATGTAATTAGTGAAGAAGAACTTCTTGCGCGTTAGGATTATTACTTCTGCGCATAGACTTTTAGGTTCTTATACATCGAAATTCTTAAAAATATCAGAATATAATCAGGGTTATATGGGTCTTTTCGATAATTTTCAAAAAGAAGGTGAGTCATTATTTAGAGCGCGTGTCGCACTAGATTTTGATTATATGCCTAAACTAGTTAAGTTTAGAGAAAATGAACAACATTATATTGCATCATGTATTAAACCTTTATTTGAAAAACAAAGTGGTAGAAATTTATTACTCTATGGACCACCGGGTATTGGTAAAACTGTAGCAACAAGACATGTATTAAGTGAGATTGTTGAACATACTGATGATGTAATTCCGCTTTACATAAATTGTTGGCAAAAAAATACCACTTATAAAATATTATTAGAAATATGCGAGAGGGTTGGTTATGCATTGCCTTATAACAAAAATACTCAGGATTTGTTCAAAATTATCAAAGAAAAACTCAATAAATATTCAGTTGTATTTTGTTTTGATGAAGTGGATAAATTAGAAGATTTTGATATTCTTTATATGATACTTGAAGATATTTATAAGAGTTCACTTATTATGATTACTAATTATAAAACCTGGTTGACCTTGCTTGATGAACGCATACGTTCTAGATTAACGCCAGATACATTAGAGTTTAGGGATTATAATGATTACGAAATCAAGGAAATTTTAAAATATCGGTTAAGTTATGCTTTTGCGCCTACGGCATGGGAAGAAAATGCGTTACAAAAGGTATTTGAAACTACACTTGAAGTTGGAGATGTCAGATCCGGATTGTATCTGCTTAAAGAATCAGGCATGTGTGCTGAAGAAGCTTCATTAAAAAAAATAACTCTTAACGAAGTTGAAAAAGCTATCTCTAAATTAAATGAGTTTTCTGTTAAAGATAGTGAAGACCTTGAAACAGAAAACAAATTTATATTAGAAATAATTAAACAAAACTCGGGTAATAAGATCGGAGATTTATTTGAAATTTATGAAAAAAATAATGGTCAGCGGGGATACAAATCATTTCAAAGGGCAATAAAAAAACTTGCCGATGCGAATTTTATATTGGCTGAAAAAGTAACTGGTGGGGGCGGTAATTCCACAATTGTAAAATTCAATGACCAAGCAAAAACTTTATCTGATTATTAAGTTATTTTTTAAAATAAATTTAATTGCTATTTATATTTTAATCATTTTTTAATTATTTCTACAAAAAAAGTAAAGCACTGGACATATGATTATTCGACGGTGATTTATAAGCACTGGACACTGGACATTTATGGATGAACTTTATAAAGTAAAAGAGTAATCATTTCTATAGCCTAAACTAAGAAATAAGGCAGGTTTCACAATAAGCAAGGTTTTTGTATCAAGAACGTTGTTTTTTGGCGCTACACTGTTTTCTTGCCTCTTCTTTAAAAGGCTAGTAAAAATAATAGAGGTGAATTAAAAATGAACAATGAGAACTTAAACACTGAATATATACATAATTTGTTTATTCAACAAATACATAATTTATCAGTTAAAAATCAGATACGCGATTTAATTTTATTCAATCTTGTAAAGGGTGAAGTATGATGAAAAGACAAAAATTAATTTTTAAGATTGTTGAATATGATGTAGAAAATGTTGACAATGTTGAAAGCAGAGAGGGTATAGAGTATGCAGCTGAAGATGATATTCTTTCAGGCGCAGAAGAGGGTTTTTTGATGGGTTATACTGGTGCATAAAAATGTTAGCGGCAATAATGACGGCTAGGGCAAACGATTATAAGTATAATAAGTTTAGAAACTCTTTTCATTTAAACTTTACGGAAAAAAAATACATCAAAGAACAGGGTTACTTTGAAATTGAAAAATATGCTCAAAATAGTATTAGGCGTAAATTAAAGATTAAGCTTAATAATGATGGTAAGCAAACTCCTTATAGCGGTCATCCAATCTTTAAAGCTCAACATGCTACCGCTTGCTGTTGCAGGAAATGTATCCAAAAATATCCTCAATTCCAAGTTATAAAGAATTGTCAGACCCTGAATTAAATCATCTTGTTAATACAGTAATGACTTGGATTAAAAAAGAGATGGAAGGGGGTTGTTTGATTTTGAGTTTATTTTATTTTTTTATTTTAAGAAAATATAGAATTTCTAGTTTATTAGAAACTTTACTTTAAAGGTAAAATTGATATCCCATACAGAGGGATGTAATATTTTTTGCATATTCCTTTATAATATTCCTACCACAATCTTTAAATACCTTTAATTTTATCTTTTGTTTATGGGGGCGTAGCATAACCTGGTCAGTGTAGCCGGCTCCAATATGGGTCCGTGTTCAAAATAATTTTTAAGAAAAATTTAAGTTAATGAAAATCACGGCGTCCCCACTTGATTTTTCAAAATTATTAAAATATATGATATGTCAAATAAAAATAAAATAGAAAAAATAAGTCTTACTTACCAAGAATTCTGTACATACCTGTACCACATTTAGGGCATTTTCCTTTCATTGCTTTTCTACCATTTTTCATGGTAACTGTTTTAGCATCTGCCATATCTCTTTTTGCTTTACATTTTACGCAATAAGCTTGTACTTTTTCAGCCATTTTTAAATCTCCTCCATTAATTATTAAATAATAATACTATATTAATTAAAGTGAAGGGCATTTATAAAGGTTTGCCAAAGAAACACTTCAAATATTAAAAATATTTATAAATGGAGCAATTTACTAAAAAATCAATGATCATCAAATTAATGGGAATTATAGATTTAATTACTGCGTTAATTTTAATTTTAATACCGTTTAATATTATTAACTGGCAAGGAATGATAATTGGGACCTTATATTTACTATTAAAATCTTACTTATTTAAAGGAGATATTGCGAGTATAATAGATGGAATTTCGGGGGTATATCTATTTTTGACATTTTTAGGTGTTACTACAATATTCACCCCGATATTTGGGGCTTATTTAATCCAGAAATCAATATTTAGCTTATTATAACTCTAATTATTCTAAATATTTAAATAATAAAATCCAAATAAATGCACTAATAAACAAGGTAATAATTAAAGTAAAAAATACGCCTACTTCTAAATATGCAAATAATGCCGCTATTAATACAGCTCCTAAAGTAGTAAAATAATTTATATAAGAAATTATAATCAAATAAAATCCAGTAGTAGATGGAATTGGCAGCATGGAAAATATTGCGATTAACAAACTAATCACAACAATCTTTTCAAATATTAAAGATACGCCATATAATGGAGCAAACAATGCTCCAATTAAAATAAGAAATAATGAGCTTATGGTGCCTATATAACCAAATGATGAATATTTCATCATTTTAAGTTTACCCAGCCTATGCTTTTTCACATAATTAAAATAAATACTGCCGGGAATAAGCAATATAAACAGTCCCTCGCTCATAAAAGTTAAAAATAATGCAATTCCTAAAATCGTTTTACTTAATTTAAATTCCGCTTTATATCCTTTCCATATAGCTACAATTTTAATAATTGAAAGGTAGACCATATATAACAAGAAAAAAATACCCGATGAAATAACCCATGCTGAAATTCCGGATTTTACACTAAAAATATTTTTGCCCCAATCTCTAAAACTGAGCATAAAACCAAATAAAATGGTTGCTAATAGGATAGAAAATAATTCTTCTTTAGAAAACTTAAAATATTCTTGAAGTTTTCCCGATATATTCCTAAACATAATATTGTTTATATAAAGTAAATATATAAATGTTATTATATGGCACTTGAAACGCAGTAATATTTTGATAAGATGAAGCTTTCCCAGTGTACTGCATTTTTCAGGATATATAAGAGATGAGTGTAGTAGGCTTGATATAATAACTATTTACGCACAAGCGTAAACAATCTCAAATTAGGGAATAAAACTATAAAATTAAAGTATTATGAAATAAACTCAATTTGGGAGTTATCAATTTTTTTTATAATTTTAATAATCTCGTCTTCATGACCTGCGCCCACAACAGCAATGATTTTTTCGTTTGGGAATTTTTTAAACAATGCAACTAACTTTTTTGCCATTACAATATTACGGTCGTGAATCAATACTTTATATAATGAAGGATAACGCATTTTAACATTTTTTAATAATTTAGCTATAACTTTTTTAGAAGGTACTTTAGTAATGTCAAAAGTATCAATCCCTAACTCTTTTATCTGATTTTTCTTAAAAAATAAACCTTTTAATATATCAACAAAAAAGTTCCAGCGCTCTTTCCAGGTAAAAGCTTTAGAAAATTTATATAATGTAATAGTAATATCCTGATCAATGAGTGCCAGTTGGGATTTAGTTTTATTAGCAAGTTTAACTGCTTCTAACATTTCAGACCCTGGATCAACACCGACAATTCTCCCCAACTTTTTTTGTATATAAGATGCGATTAATATAAACAAATAAGCTTTCACGCCTAATCTAAATATTTCTTTTAATTTCAAACGCTTATGGCTTTTATCAAGTAAACCGGCAAGCCGTTTTTTGTCAAGCTCAATTGCAATTATTCCGGGTTTTTCAGCTTCAACAGCAGACCTAACTTCTTGAATACTTTGCTCTGCAATATGTGATGTGCCAATTAATGTTAACTGTTTGTATTTTATCATAATTCTATAGTTATAGTTTTATCCTTGGAGTTTAAATTTTTAATTAGTTTGTGTCCTTTTAGTTTTTCTTTTATTTCATCAAAAGAATATTTTTCTAGAGCTTTGCGGATCTGTAGTAAAACTTCGCTAATTAATTGATAATTTGAGTATAATTGTTCGCCTTTTTCACGATTTTCCTTTTCATCTTTTTCTAGTTTTAACAAATTATTTCTTTGAATTTCTATAATTTTATTTATCTTGTTTTGTTCTTTATTTAAAGAAGTTTCCAAAATCGATTTAGTTTCCTCTTTTGAAATATTTGT
The DNA here is from genome assembly GCA_018303425.1 of Candidatus Woesearchaeota archaeon. Classification (NCBI taxonomy): domain Archaea; kingdom Nanobdellati; phylum Candidatus Woesearchaeota; species Candidatus Woesearchaeota archaeon. The sequence goes on from JAGVYF010000032.1 coordinate 12,346, forward strand.
AAAATAATTATCCAGCGCTTCATTATAAGTATTAAATTCTTTAAACTCTTTATTTGCATATGATTTAAGTTGAAAAGGGCTGATATCTTCGTTAGTGTAATTATACCCTTTATTTCCATTTTTTAATTCCATCAAGATTTTAAATAGATTTTCAAGTTTTTTTCTGCCTAATGCCGGTTCAGAATTTTTATCAATATTAGCGATAATACATGCCTCTTCAGAATAAGTTTTGCCCAGTCCTAAATCTAAAGCCAAAGTTTTAACAATAGATTCCTGTGAAGATTTTTTACAAAATTCTCGAAATTGTTCTTCGTCCATTTTAAGAAAATTAATCGGTTTATTCGGGAAAATATAATCGTTACCTGGCATAACTGACCTGTCTGCCCATTTTTGCTGTTCAACAGCGCTCAATATTTTATTATCTTTTACCAGTATAATGTTTCCTTTGCCAAACAGCTCAATAAATAAACTTAATTTGCCCTCTTGTTTTTCAATTTCAATTTCAACTATCCTTTCAAAACCTTTTTGTTCTAATTTTCTTATTCTAGCGCCTAACAGCTTTTTTCTAAGGTATAAACAAAAAGAGGTCGCGCCCTCGAATTTTGGTTTATAGTCAGTTAAATACATAAATTTACCTGCCATGATTCTTAATATTTTTTTACCTAAAGAAGGCACATGTATAATTAACATCAGCTCTTTCTTTGAAGGGTTATAAATATTGTCTAACTTACTTCCTACAAGAAATTGTAATTCCTTAATTATATAATTAAGTTCAAGGGCTGCTATGTTTTGTTTCATCATTAATTTTTTTCACAATGCTGCTTATTTTGTAACCTTCAGAAGTTTCAACAACTAAAATCTTATGTTTATATTGTTCTTGCGCTTCTGTTAAACATACATCAAATATTTCTGCATCCAGGTTATCACGTATTTTTTTATCTTTATATCCGCGTTCTTTTAAACGCTTTTTTAATTCTGAAATTTCGCACTTGCATACAACGCACAAATCAATATATTTTTGCGGGATATAATGGGATAAATGGGAATCAATAATTAACCGGTTATTTTTATTTATCAAATCAATTAACATTTTTGCTAATTTTTTAGGATCGATTATTAAACATTCATTCTGCTCATCAAATCCTTCACAAATAGTGCTTTTTTCAAGTAAAGCCTTAACATCAATAAATTTATGATTATATGCTTTAGCCAATTTTTTTGAAATAACTGTCTTTCCGGTTCCGGGTGTACCAGTAACTATTATTATCATATTTTATAGTAATGAAAAATCCTATATAAAAGTATCTTTATTAATGACTTAATATTAAAATGAGGTTAATTCCTTTTCGTGAAGGTTACCCCGTGTATAAATTGGTTTAAATATTTGGATACTCCTTTTAATTAATAGTTGTTATATGATATGTTAAAGGTATTTAAAAAAACTAGCTTCTTTAACATTTTTTTTTGCTTTTTCAATATGTTCTACTGAAAAGTATTTATTTTTTTCTTTATCCTCCTTTTCTTCTACTTTTTCAATGATCGACTTTTTTCTAAATTTTAGGAAAGAAGGTATTAACGCAAATTTAGTGCTTCCGGGAGTTAAACTGCCCCAACCTTTCAAAAGATTTCTTCTTCGAATTACATTAATCAATATAATCAGGAAAAATATTGCTAGTGAAATCCCTATCAAATAAAACACTTGTTTAGATAATGTTTCTAAAGGTTGGCCATAAACTAAAACTTTCTTTAGCATATCTTCAGCTATAACAAATGGATTATATGATAAATATACCCTAAATGATTCAGGTACAGATTCTAACGGAATAATCAGATTCGAAAGCAACAAAAATAAACTACCTATAGAAATTGCGCCTAACGTCCCTGTTTCTTCAGAGTTAAATAAATATCCTATTAACATTCCAATGACCGTAAAAATTGTAGTGATTAATACAAGTGATACAGATGCTTCTAAAATAGTGGTAATGAGGTTAGGACTAAAGAATACAATTGAAATACCTATTATAATTATTATTTGGATTAAAACTAATACCATATTTGTAAAATAGATTGAAATTACAAACCAAAAATCAGAAACAGGTGAAATAAAATTTCTAAAATATGCTGGACTATGTTTTTCCATCATTACAAGAGTCGTGGCAAGCAATATACTTACAAACATTATAACTAACACAATTAAACTTGGAAATAATAAATTAAGATGTGTTGTTTCAGAGGTTACTGCTTTAATATTAGTTTTAATTGGGCTAACAACCTCATCAGCACCAGAAATTTGAACACTGCCTACAGAATTATCAATTTTATTAAATGCTTCCTGTATACTCTCTAAAGAAGATAAGCTTTCATCTATATTAGTTTTAATAGTCAGCAGCAAAGTATTTGCATCTGTCCGTGTTTTGGATGCAAGTTGTAATTTATCACTTGTTTCAATAATTTTGTTATAAGAAAGTTCTATCATTTGCATTAATTCCCCTGTATTATTTGCACCACTTTCAAGAAGGCTTTTAGCGTTTGTTAAACTGGAATATGCCGAATTTAAATCCGAAACAACTTCATCTCCGCCGCTTAATGAAGTCGCGAGAGCCATTGCAGCGCTAACTTTTGATCTTGCTGAAGTAATGCTGCTGAGAGCCTCTTCTTTATCCGATTCTAGGATTTTAGCCTTAAGCTCAGGCATATTAAATTCTTCAATATTCACATTTAAATCTAAAGAAGATAAATCTGTTGTAATTGACTGGATATTAGAACTTATTTGTTTATTATCTGAAATAAGCTTTGATAGCAAAGGTTTTTTACTAAATACTTCTTTTCTGGTCTCTTCTAAACTGGTTAACAATGTATTTGTAAGTTCCATACTTATTTCTTTTGAACGTAATGAGATTTTATTTGTTAAAGTTTCAAGAATCAGGTAAACCATATTAATCCTTGAATAATCCACATAAAATGTTACTTCATTATTACGATTTTCACCTACAATACTAAAATCATTTGGAAAAATAACACAAGTATGCAAAGCTCCTTCTTTAATCCTTTGAACACAGTCAGTTTCAGTATTTGTCTTTACAACATTAAATTGTTTTTCTGAAAGTTTATCTATAAAGGAATTAACTATTTCATTTACATTTGAAGAATAGATTCCAATATTTAGCGCATAAGTATTTGTGTTATCAAATGCAAAACCCAGCAACAATATTACTAATAATGGTCCAAGGATAACAATTAACGCTGAAGCTTTGGACCTAATCAAAAGTTTAAAATTCTTTTGTATTAATTTAATAAATTTGTTAAGCATTATCGTTTTTGTGAGTTAATAAACACTTCCTCCAAAGATGGTCTTGATACAGTTAATTTTACGATATGGTCTTTTGATAGTTTAACCATTTTGATTAAATAGTCTAATACTTGTTCAGTATTAGGGGTATGAAAAATTAATGAGTTTTCAATTTTTACAATATTAGATACTTTAAAACTTTTTTTAGATTTAAGTTTAGGAATGAGTTTACTATAATTTTTTGAAGTTGTAGTCAGATAAACTTCATTATTAGTTGTATAAAGCTGTTTAAGTTTCTCAATTGAACCAATTTGACTAAATTTCCCGTCATGTAATACGGCGATAGTATCACATTCACTTTCAAGTTCATCCAACAAATGAGAAGCAATAATAATTGTTGTTCCCGCATTATTGACCTTTGCTAAAAGTTCCCAGGTTTCTCTCCTCATTATCGGATCAAGGTCAGCAGTAGGTTCATCCAATATCAATACTTTTGGTTTATGAATTAACGCGCAAGCAATCCCTAAACGTTTCTGCATTCCAAAAGAGAGTTCCATTGCCAATGAATCTTTAAATTTAATTAAATTTACCAAACCTAACAATTCTTTAGATGTTTTTGCAATTTCTTCACTTGAAAGACTATATAGTGTACCAAAATATTCCAAGTTTTCTTGGGCAGTTAATTTGGGATAAAAAGAAGAATCCTGCGGTGCAAATCCAATCAATGTTTTAATAATTTTTGAAGATTTCGAAATTGGCATCATGCCTTTATCAGTCCTAAACAATACTTCACCTGTTTCAGGGGATAAAAATCCTATCAAAACATTTAATAAAGTACTTTTACCTGAACCTGACATTCCAATTATACCCATCACTTCTCCGGTTTTAACTGCAAGATCTAAATTACTTAAAACTTTATTTTTGCCATATTGTTTGGATATTCCTTTACAATCTATGATATACTGATTATTTTTGTTTTTAGCAGAATCTTTAAAAATTGATTTTTTTTTAGAAATCACTTTATTTTTAACACTAGCTTTTGCCATAGATTTACCTCTTTTTCTTTTAGGCATTAATATATATTATAGAATATTTTATTTATAAAACTTTCTTTTATTCTGCTTTGGAGAAAAACTCATTACATGAGGTTGACTTCAAGTTAGTATTCTAATCAGTCCAATATCTCTAAGAAAGGTTTTTTGGTTACTTTAAATTTAAACTGAAATACTAACCAAAAGAAGTCAACAGATTTTTACCGGGCTTTCACTTATACAATATCTCTACCAAACACCAGAGACTTTTTTTTGAACTTATAAAGTTTTGCAGGCCTATGCGCGCCTTCCATTTTAGACTCTCTGGTTTCATCAAGAATATCTAAAGAAAGTAACTTTTTTCTAAAATTCCGTTTATCAAGTTTTCTATCAAGAATAATTTCATACAACTTCTGTAATTCAGTTAATGTAAATAACTGCGGCAATAATTGAAAAGCAATTGTAGTATAATTAAGCTTATTCCTTAATCTTTTGATAGCATAATCTAATATTAAATTGTGATCGAACCCTAATTTAGAAACTTTGCTAATTGGAAACCATTTAGCATTTTTTGCATCTGTTGAAGCCTTTAACTTAATTTTTGTAGAATCAATTAATGAATAATATGTCACTGTAATCACTCTTCCCCGGGGGTCACGTTGAGGATTACCAAAAGTGTAAAGTTGTTCCATATAAATATTATTTACACCTGTTTCTTCAAAAAGTTCACGTTTTGCAGCTTTTTCTAAATCTTCATCTAATCTGACAAAACCGCCCGGAATTACCATTAAATCTTTCCATGGCTCAAACTTTCTTTGAACAAGCAATACCTTGAGAGTTTCGTGTTCAACAGTAAAAAGAACAATATCTACAGTCACTAACATTTTATCCATAGTGTATATTATACATTTAGTTTATTTAAATGTTATCCAAAACATCATCAGTAGTAACAAACTTTGCGCCTGCTTCAGCCATTTCTTCTAAAGCCAATTTGGTTGTATCGGGAGCAACACCTTTAATTGCATCTTTCACAACATAACATTGTATTCCTCGCTTCTGCATACCTAAAACTGCTGCTTTTACGCAATAATCTGTTGCGACTCCATAGACGACTGCTTCGTCTATCATTGGTACAATTCTATCATTTTTCAAACCTTTATTACTTAACAATTCTTCGATTGCAGGGTTAGTAAAAATGTCACAAGATTGTTTTTCAAAATAAACTGAATTTTTAAGTCCCAAACAACGAAATTTATAAAAAATAGAGAATAAAGAATCTCGAGCAATCCCTAATAATTTATTATTACTTCCCTTAACTAAATCGTGAGGAATATAAATTCCTAAATCTTCACCATCATAAGGTGAACCATCAATAGTTTGATGAATTTTTAATTGTCCTAAAGTTCCATCCATACAATGATCCGGAAATGGTCCACCATATCTCTGCAATTCTTCTTCTCTGGATTTATATTCAGGTGTGCCAAAATGCCTATCAACTGAACCAATTACCTGAATTCCCGATAAATTTGCAAAATCAATTAATAATTCCAAATTATCTTTAATCTCTTCTGCTCCTGGCACATAAAGCGCACCATCCACATTCATAAAATCATTTTGTGTATCCACATCAAAAAATATTTTCATTTTTAATCACCCCATAATTTCAATTTTGAGGTCAGAAAACTTTTTAGTTTTCGTTACCTCATATAATTTACTACCCAAATTTTTAATCATTTCATAATTTTCAAGTTTTGTTTTCCATCTATCTGGAATCTCATCAATTCCATTAAAAGTTCCTAACAAAGCGCCAACAATTGCGCCATTTGTATCAGTGTCACCACCCGAATTAACAGTTTCAATCAAAGTTTCTTCAAAATCATATGGGTTCATTGCAAACATTCCCAATGAAAAAGGTACGGCCTCTAAAACATAAAATCTTGCTCCAACTTTTTCCAATAGATATCCTGAGTCAAATTCTAAACTTTTTTTAACAATTTGCAACTTATTTGACAAATATTCTTCAGTTGGTCCTAATTTTGCTTCACAATCTTTTGCGTAATTTATCAATGTGTCAATAAAATGATTTTTTTCAAAATCATTACGATGATTTAATGTGTAACTGATAGCATATGCAGTTACAGCTGAACTAACTAGAGCTCTTGGATCTGTGTGTGTCATTAAACCAATATTTTTACAAGCCTCAAATATTTTTTCATGGTGCAAATGATAAAACAAACCAACCGGTGAAATTTTCATTGAAGGTCCAGTACCTGCACTAGGCAATCCTGTTTCTTGCCAAGATTTACCATTAGCCAATTTCTCTAAAGCATTAGTTGTGGTTGGACCCCAGCCCCTCAATGGTTTTTCATTAAATGCTTCAATATGTTTTTTAACAATGTCATCAATATTAATTGCTTTTGAATCAATAATAGATTTGGCGATTGCAATTGTCAGTTGGGTATCATCGCTATATTGCCCAAGCGCCATATGTGAACAATATTTATGTCTAACTGGAGCAATAAAATCTCTTAACTTTTGAGGAAATCTTTTTAAAACCTGTTTCTTTGTTAAAAATTCTAGCGGTAAACCCAATGTATCACCTACACCGCACCCAATGAGGCAGCCTTCAATATTTTTTTTCATTAACAACATCCCCATACAATTTTTTCTCAATTAATTTTCCAAACGCCAATTTTATTAACAGGAGATTTGGAATTTAATTTTTCATCTTACATAATTTTTTTTATTTGTGCCACATTCTTATATATTTTATATTCAATTTTCTGCAAATAAGTTTAATTCGTTTACTTCGTGTATAGACCACACTAACATCTATATAAACTTTTCGTTAGAAACCCTTAAAAAGAGCAAAAAATCACTTAAGATAATGCACCCGTAGCGCAGTCTGGACATAGCAAATCTTGATTTATGAGATTTCCTTTGGGGCAAATAGCGCGACAGCCTCCTAAGCTGTAGGTCGGGAGTTCGAAATGAATTAAATTCAGCGAAAATCTCCCCGGGTGCGTTCATATTCACAATCATCACAATTAGATTTAGTGAGGTTAAGCTTACAAAGTAAGCGCACACCGCACTTGTTTTTCCCGGGTTTTATTAAAATGCAGGTAGGGTGTGCTATTTTTTAAAATGATAGAACAAATAAAAGAAGGCCTATGGATGTTTTTATTTAGATTCAAACCTTACCCCAAATACAAAGGTAATGCAACAGAAATCTGTGAACAAATAGTACAAAAATGCTGGAATGGCAAATTTTTTCAAACTGGTGCATGCTCATACCCTTTATTTTGGACAAGAGATTTTGCTTTTTGTACTAATGCACTAATGAGTTTGGGGTACAAAAAAGAAGTACATAAAACATTAAATTTTGCATTAAACCATTTTCAAAAACAAAACAAAGTTGGATGCTACATAAACAGATATGGAAAAGTAATGAATTTTCCAATCTACGCCGTAGACACATTGCCATTACTACTTTATTCAATAGATACTGCAAATTTTAATATCAAGCCATACAAGGATTTTCTAAATCAAGAAATTCAAGGATTTTACAAAAAAGTATTCAATGCAAAAAAAGGAATCATAAAAGAATATACTCATTTTTCTTCAATGAAAGATCATTTCATAAAAAATAGTTCCTGTTATGATAATTGCATGATTGCGCTATTATGTAAAGAAGTAACTAAATTAAAATTAGAGAACCCATTTAAAAAATATAATTTTAAAAAAATAATAACTAAACATTTTTGGAACGGTTATTATTTCAATGAAGATTTGACAAACGCAGAAGTTACAGGTGATGCAAACATATTTCCGTTTTGGACAAGTGTAATAACTGGTAAAAAAATGTTCAAATCATGTCTTGGCTATATTCAGACAGAAAAACTTGACAAACCGTTTCCATTAAAATACACTAAAGAGAATCATAATGGACAAATCGCGGCATCAATTTTCGTGCCAACATGGGAAGGCGATAAAATTTGGCCTTTTTTAGGATTATACTTTATCGAAATTTTAATAAGATTTAATAAACCATTAGCTCAACAATATCTAAACCTGTATAAAGAACAAATTGAAAAAAATCAGAATTTTTACGAACTTTTCACAAAAAAAGGCGAGGTTTATAAGTCATTGTTTTACAAAGCGGATCATTCAATGTTATGGGCATCTAAATACTTGTATTTAGATAGCTTTAAATAAATCTAACTTTTTCAAAAAAGATTATGAGTTATGAGGAAATACAACGGAACATTCAAAATCAGATAAAATTTGAAGACGGAATTAATATACAAAGACTTGACGCAATATTCAGACTTTTAAAAAATAAAAGCGGCAAATTACTTGATGTTGGATGCAGCGAAGGTAAATTTATAATTGAATATCAAAAAAAGGGATTTGAATGCGAAGGAATTGATATTTCTGATAAAGCAATTGAAAATGGAAAACGCAGGGGTTTAGATATAAAAAAAGTTGATATTACACAAAAATTACCTTACAAAGATGAAACTTTTGACATTATATGTTGCGGTCAAGTGCTCGAACATGTATTAGACCCTTTGCCTGTAGTAAGAGATATGCACAGAATACTTAAAAAAAATGGAAACTTAATAATCACTGTGCCTAATATTAATATGTTCAGAAATCTTTTTTTGATTTTACTTGGAAAACCTCTAGCTTATTCTTGCAGGTTTGATAGTCCGCACTATCGGGATTTTTGTAAAACCGAGGCCATAAGGATACTTAAAAAGGGCGGATTTAAAAATATTAAAATTACAGGAGATAAGTTAAATATTCCTTATTGGAAAGGCAAACTGATTAGATTAACACCATATATCCCTAGATTTTGTGATAATTTAGTTTTAAGAGGAACAAAATGAAAATCACCAAAAGGATGGCAATTTTCATAATAATATTAAGCACATTCCTAAACACATTTGCCGAGGTTTCCTACAAATTGGGCGCAAATAAATTGGAATTAAATGTAATCTCAATTATAACAAATTATTCTTTATTTTTAGGTTTAACAGCATATGGGGTTTCTGCCTGTTTATTGATAATTGCATTAAGAGGCGGAAAATTATCAGTGTTATATCCAATTTTTGCTACGGGATATGTTTGGGTAACTCTTACGTCAATATATTTTTTTCATGAGGTTTTAAGCCTTTATAAAATATTTGGCGTCTTATTTATTATTTTAGGGATTTCACTAATTAATTACAATAACCAAACCAATCATAATAATTTAAGTAACAAGGTGTTGCAATGAAAACTTCAATTTATGCAATTATTGGAGTATTTATCGCATCATTATTTGGAGGGATAGGTGCGCTTTACTTAAAAAAAGGTTCAGACAATATTAAATTAAATTTTTGGAAACTTATTAAAAATTATGATTTAATCAAAGGAATTTTATGTTACGGATTCTCAACACTTCTGTTCATTCCTTCTTTAAAATTTGGAGAACTTTCAGTTCTTTATCCTATTACTTCATTTACATATATTTGGGTAATTTTATTCTCACTAATATTTCTGAATGAACGGATGAATAAATACAAATGGTTAGGCCTCATATTGATAGTAATAGGCGTAATTTTAATAGGCATAGGAAGTTAAATTTATATATACTTAATACTTTATTTTCTTATGTTAAAAGTAATTTCATTAGGGGGGTCACTTATTATACCGAATGAAATAAATTATATTTTTTTAAAACAATTTAGAAAAATGATTATCAATTACATAAAAAAAGGTAATAAAGTAATAATTGTTTGCGGGGGGGGCAGTATTTGCAGAAAGTATTATAGGGCGGCTAAACTCGTTACAAATATAAAACAATCTGAACTTGATTGGGTTGGGGTTATGGCTACAAGGCTTAATGCTGAATTAATACGGATAATATTTGGAAGTTTTGCAGAAAAAAATGTAAAGTACAGTCCCAACAAAAAATATGATTTTAAAAAAATTTTAATAATTGGGGGAGACAAACCGGGAGGAAGTTCTGATCTTGACACAGTAGAGCTTGCGAAAAAATATAATACAAAAGAAGTAATAAATTTGTCAGATATTTCATATGTTTATGATCAAAATCCCAAAAAATATAAAAATGCCAAACCTCTAAAATCTTTAAGATGGCAAGAATATAAAAAAGTTATAGGTCGCAAATGGGTATCTGGTGCGCATGTGCCTTTTGATCCAATCGCAAGTAACAGGGCTATGCAATATGGTCTTAAAGTAATAATTGCAAATGGTAAAGATTTAAATAATTTAAAAAAAATATTATATTCCAGCAGAAGTTTTAAAGGTACGGTGATTGAATAATGGGAATTTTGAGCAAAGATGAGATATTAAAAGAAATTAAAAAACAAAATTTAACGATTTCTCCATTCAATAAGAATAATCTTGGCGCAGCATCTTATGATTTAACCCTTGATGAAGAGTTTAGAATATTTGATTTAAATTTAAAAGTGTTTAATGTTGAAGAAAATTCGGATTATAAAAAATTATCAAGTTTCAAAAAAACAAAGTCAATTATTCTTCAGCCCGGAGATTTTGCTTTGGGAATTACAAAGGAAACGATTAATTTAAACAGTAACATTTGCGGTTGGCTTTCAGGCAGAAGCAGATTTGCAAGATTGGGGATAGGGGTGCATGTTACTTCAAATTTCGTTCAACCAGGGATTGATAATAAACAAGTTCTTGAAATTAAAAATTTAGGAAATACGCCCTTAAAGATTAATGCCGGTACAAGGATTATCCAGATTATATTTGAAAGAATAGAAGGAAAAGTTTCTAAATACAAAGGTAAATTCGTAAAACAAACCGAAATTTAATCTTGCATATTAACACATTTTTTACAAATATCTAACTTAAATTTTCCGTCTTGAAGCTCTTTTCGTAATTTAATAAAGTTAGGCTTTTTCCAAACTTCATTTATTTTTTCAGTTGTAAGGTTGCCGAATTTAACAGAACTAAAAAAATCATTACAACAAAGAATTACGTTTCCTTGAAAATCAATAATTAAAGAAGTAGCTGGAAAATTGCATTTATTCATATATTCAGTTTTAATTTTGTCAATCAAGCCTCCTCTATTTGATAAAGTGGTATCGGGAGTAAATTTTCTCAGGGTAACCTTTTTCTTTTCCGCGGCACTTAAAGAATTTAACATTTTTTTCAAGGTTTCAGAGTCAGGACCTACATGCCGGGTGATTAAAAAAGCATCAACGCCTTTAGATAATAATAAATCAAACATTTCTTTTGTCAAAAAATCACCATTTGTAAAAACAACAATATATGCGGAGGGCAATTTTTGTCGAGTATACCCTAATAAATCAGGTAAACGTTTATCTCCTAAAGGTTCGCCATAAAAATGCGGTGAAACTCTGCCATTGTAGTTTAACTCTGCTAATTCATCAATTATTTTTTTATACAAAGACTCTTCCATATATTGATCCCCGCGGTCATATTTTGAATTTGGGCAATAGAAACATTTGCGGTTGCATTTAGTTAATGTTTCAATTTCAACTGCTCTAAAAAAATCAGTTGTCCCATGTTTAACATAATTGTTTAGGAGATAATATAGTTTAGAAAAATGATGCTTGATTTTTTTAGGAATAATCTTCTTTCCTATTAAAAATAACTTCACTGTCATATGTTGAAAAAATCCTAATAACTATATAAATATGCTTACCTTCTTTGATTATAGATAGTGTGCTCTAATAATCTTTATAAATCATGTTTAGATTAAAATTCTAAAATGAAAAAAGAACCACTATTTTTTCTGAGAAAAAAGTTTATGGGGGGATTTATTGCAGTATTAATGATTCTTAGTATTAGTGCAGTATTCACTTCAAACACTAATTCGGAAAAAGACCCCGTAGAGTTTAATGGTAAATGGTTTTATCCTTACAATTTGGGGTGGTTTACATATATAAATAATGTACAAACAGCATTTCCCTATTTACCTGATGAATTAACAAATATAAGTTCATTGCCATATGTATTCATAGACTCGCCAAAAGTTTATATTATAACCGATCCGAATGAAAAAAACATAACATTTGATTTGCTAAAACAACGATTGGTATATTTCCTAAATCAAAAAGGGATTACTTCGGTACCGGCATGCAGTCAAGAAGAGGGTTGTCCAGATTCATTACCCATAAAAGACTGTAAAGACATCAATGTAGCAGGGATATTTTTAAAAAGTGGAGTTCAATCTAGAGTATACAAAGATTACATGTGTTATGTTATTGAAGGGGACACAAGTCTCAATCTGAATAAAGCAACTGAAAAATTAATTTACCTATTATTAGGGGTAATATAAATGACAGAACCAACAAAAATCGAAAAAAATCCAGATACTAAAATTAATGAAAATATTGCTGAAATGTTAAATTGTGCTGAAGGGGTTAAACAAACTATTTCAGATCATTCTTCAATTATGGAAAATAATTCGGAACCTGAAATTATTTCAAAAACAAAATTTCATAGCTTCTATAAAGGTGAAAATCTCAATGAGGAAGAAAATGCCGGAGAAAACAACGAACAGATAGCTATTGAGGAAAGGCAGAAAGAAATCTTAAATTTTATTAAACAACAAAAAAAAAAAATCCCTTATGCAATTCTTGCAATAATCTTGTGGATTGCGTATCAAATAAGAGTTAGTAATATTCCTTTAATGAGAGATATAACAACACAAAGACTTATACCGATAGATCCGGATGCATTCGTTTTTTTGAGATATGCAAAATATCTACTTGGGCATGGAACATTGCAATATTGGGACACTATGAGATATGTGCCTTATGGTTTTAATCCGCAAGAAAATTTACTTGGAACATCTTATGTTAGTGTAATTATATTTAAAATAATTAGCTTTTTTAATCCGGCATTCACAATTGACTCAGCGCACGTATATTATCCTCCAATAGTATTTGTTTTTGGCATGATTTTTTTTTATCTGCTTGTTAAAAGATTATTTGATTTTAGAATATCATTATTGGCTACAACCACTTTAGCATTCATTCCAATTTTTCTTTTCCGAACAATGGCGGGGGTTTCAGATAAAGAATCTGCCGGATTTCTATTTTATTTTTTAATATTGTATTTGTTTGTCAGATCCTGGCAAGAAACAAATACATTTAAAAGTATAATGTGGGGATTATTTTCGGGCTTGTCCACAGCGTTAATGGCATATACGTGGGGCGGGGTCAAATTTATTTATTTGACAATCGGGGGATTTATTTTAGTTGAAATATTTTTAAATAAATTTAAGGAAAAGGATTTTTATTCATATTCTGCATGGTTCAGCATGATGATTGGTTTTTCAATAATTCATCCTAATCTATTGGGGTTTAAAATATTGTTAACCTCTTTTACATCTGGTATCATAGTAATTGCATTTGGAGTTGGTTTGGTATATCATTTCTTAATTAACAAAAATTTATTTAATCTTAAGAAAACTATAGAAAAAAAAACCATCCCAGGATTAGCATGTTTAATTATCACAGTATTTTTTGGAGTAATTATTTTATCCGGGTTATATGGTCCAGCTATAATTCCGCAAAAAGCCGAAAATATTTACACAGATCTAATCAATCCTTATGGTAAGGATCGGTGGCAATTAACAGTCGCAGAAAATCATCAGCCATTCCTAACAGACTGGGTTGGACAAATGGGCTGGTTTTATATATTATTATTTTTTATAGGGTCCGGTGTTTTATTTTATGAATTGTTAAATCCTATTAAAACTAGCTTAAAAGAGTTAAAATTAAATTATATAAATCAATTTACATTAACAATCTTATATGGACTATTCATATATTTCTTTGTATTTAGCAGATATAGCCAAAATTCAACGTATTTCAACGGTGTTAGCACAATTTCAAAGTTTGCGTATATTGGCTCAATTATAATATTTTCGCTTATATTATTTGGAATATATTTATATTCATATTACATAGATAAAAGAGTTTATGAAAATATAAAGTTAATTGATAAAAAATATATTCTTTTAATAATTTGGTTTATAATCGCATTAGTCGGTGCAAGAGGAGCAATAAGATTGTTAATGGTGCTTGCGCCAATTACAGCAATAATTGCATCATATTTCATATTCAAAATGGTAGATTATAGTTTGGCGTTAAAAGATAAGCGTTATAAATATGCGGCATTAGGATTAATTATATTATTGGTTGGCAGTCCCTATGCATTGGGTTCAACATTAAGCGAAGGTTATTTAGTGAATTTTTATAAACAGATTTCTGGAAGCGCGCAATACAGTGGTCCAGGTTATGATAGGCAATGGCAAATTGCAGGACAATGGGTTAGAGAAAATACACCAACTGATTCAGTATTTGCACACTGGTGGGATTATGGTTATTTTGTACAAACTGGATTTGAAAGGGCTACAATAACAGATGGAGGTAACGCTCACGGTTATTGGAATTATCAAATAGGGAGACATGTTTTAACTGCTCAAAATGAAATTGAAGCATTAGAAGTATTATATGCGCATAATGCCACATATTTATTAATTATTAGCGATGAAATTGGAAAATATACCGCATATTCATCTATAGGTTCAGATAAAAACTACGATAGATATTCATGGATAACCAGTTTTAGGCTTGACCCGCAGAGAACACAAGAAACACGAGATCAGACAATACTATTTTACGGCGGTTCATATGTACTTGATGACGATTTTGTTTACGAAGGACAAATATATCCTAGACAAGGTGCAGGAATTGGGGGGATATTTTTACCATTTGAAACAAGAGAAACATTTAACGAAAACAATGAAACTATCACAGTCCCAAATTATAAACAACCGACTGCGGCATTATTTTTTAATAACCAAAGAAAAGATGTACCTATTGAATGTTTATATGTAAACGGAGTTAAAACAACCTGGGATACGCCTGGATTAAAAGGTTGTTTTAGAATAGAACCTATAATTGAGAATAATCAAATGAACCCTATTGGCGCAGGTTTGTATGTGTCAGAAGAAGGAGTTCATGCATTATGGACACAATTATTTTTATTCAATAAAGGAACTCCTAATTTTGAATTAGTATATGATGACAGCAATCAAATGCCTCTTGCGTTATATCAAGGCAGACAAATTGGGCCTTTAAAGATATGGAAAATTAATTACCCCAAAGACTTTAAAGTAAGTGAAGAAAAGCTTAAATTATATCAAGGATTTACTCATGAAAATCCAGATTCACTCATAATTTAAATTAAGTATACTAAATGAAAATTTGCCTAAACCCCTATATTGAAGGCTCTGGTGTAGGAACTTACACTTTAGAACTTGCAAGATATCTCTCTAAGAATTCAGAACATGAGATAGTTGTAATTGGAGACAAAAAATTAGAAAATCCAGAGTATAACATCAAAGTATTTGAAAGCCCAAAACAAAGGTCTTTTTTTTTTGAAATACCCCCTTTTTCTTGGTTTTATGGGCCATACCAAGACTATCTAATTTCTGAGCTGGTTAATAAGATTAAACCAGATATTTTCCATACGAGCGACCATTTGGCGTTTAATAGGGTTAAGTGCCCTACAATTAGTACGGGGTGGGATTATCCTAAGGGACTATTAGAATGTGTTAAACTTGCCTTAAATTATGAAAAAAAATCTTTATTGCTTTATAGAATTATCCGGGAAATAGAAATGAGTATCAAGGATTGGCTTGCCATTAAAAAGGTTAAAAAAGTATTGTGTGTTACAAATCATGTTAAACAAAATATAGGAAATAAAGGAATTTTTCTTCCGCCAGGAATTAATATTCAAAAAAATAACGAAAAAAAGTTTGAAAGGCTTACTTTAACATTTATTGGGAGAAATCATATCTGGATAAAACGCAAAGGTTTAAAATATTTATTAGACGCGCTTAGTTTGATTGAAAAATATTGTAAAATCGATTATGATTTAGTATTAATTGGAAAAATCCCTTCGAAATTTAAAAAAGTTTTAGCAAATTATAAAACAATCCGGAGCCATATTAAGCTAAAAGGGCTTTTATCACGGGAGAATACATTAAATATAATTAAAAAATCACATTTACTTGTTGCGCCTTCATTATATGATGAATTTAATTTTGGAGTATTAGAAGCATTATCCTGCGGAATACCGGTTATCGCATCAAAGTATAATTATTCATTCCAAGACATGATCGGACATAATGAAACCGGAATATTGGTCAATATTTATGATAAGAAACAATTTGCAAAAGAATTGTTTAACCTAATTCAAAACAAAACTAAATTAAACATATTAAGCAAAAATACAGTTAAAAGAGTTAAAGAAAAGTATTCATGGGAAGTCCAGGTACCTAAAATTTTAGAAGTTTACGAACATTATCTCTAATTTTTCGTTCTATTCCAATTGCTCCATAAAATCCAATTTGAAATCTTAATTTAGCTAAGATTGATTGAACCGCCATGTGATAACGTTTAGTTTTAAACAGAATAACGGGGTCATAAACCGCATATCTTGCATATGTAATAAACGCATTAACAAACTTCCTATCGTAGACCCATGGTAATGAATCAAAACCATAACCGCCTTTTTCAATTGGATCAGATGATTTTTTAAAAGCTTCGCCCATTATTTCAGGCCACCCTCTTAAAGTTTTAGCTTCGGGAACACCAAACTTTTTAGCAATATCATACAACTCACACCCTGGATAAGGACGGTATAAGTGAGGACCCAAAAGAACAGATGAAGGGCATAATTTAATTATTTGTTTCATAATATCTAAAGTCATCATAATATCTTCTTTTGTTTCGCCGGGCAATCCAACAATAAACGAATATACTGGTTTTATTCCATACTTATTACAAACTTCAGCAGATTTTAATATTTGTCCAGGTGTAATCCCTTTCCTTAAAAATTTTAACATTTTAGGTGAACCTGATTCAGCGCCAAAACTTAGATTGACACAACCACAATCTTTTAATTTTTTCATAACTTCATCATCAACAATTCCAATTTCAAAAAAATCAACTCTGGCATTTGCAGCCCACTCAATTTTAATATTTTTTTCTATTAACGCATCACAAAACTCAATAATCCTTTTTTTTGTTAAAAAGAAGATTTCATCTCTGAAATTTATCCATTCAATACCGTAGATTTTTACAAGATTTTCAATTTCATCTACTACATTCCTTACTTCTTTAACGCGCCATTTACGATAACAATTTAAAGCGGTGTTTATACAAAATGTACACATGTAAGGACAGCCCCTGCTAGTTTGCACAGGCAACTGTTTAACTGGTATAGGATCAGACCAAGTGCCACCAATTAAAAACTGATTTAAATCATAAAATGACCAGTTCCAGGCAGGTAAATCATTAATCTCATGAAATTTCTTCTGGGGGTTAAATATTAATTCACCATTCTTTTTATACCCCAAACCATCAATATTTTCAAAATCTTCTCCTAATTCTAAAGCTTTCAATACATCTAAAAAAGACCAATCTCCTTCTCCCTGGATAACAAAATCCACTAATGGATCATCTAACGTTTGTTTAGGAAATAAACTTGGATGATATCCCCCCCATACAAGCGGCATTTTAGGGTAATTTTGTTTAATTTTACTAGCAATTCTTAAAGCAGAATCAACTTGTGCCGTCATAACAGATAAACCCACACAAAGTGAATCTTTTATTTCTCTTTCTAAAACAGGCCAAAAATCTTTTCCTTGTTGAAGATATTTCCGAGAATCAAAAATAACCGGTTCATAACCTTCTTGTTTAATATATGTTGCAATAGCCAAAAGACCCAGATGTGGTGGTAGCGGTTTAAGGTCCATATCACTAGGCATCCATGTATTTATTAATACTATTTTTTTAGTCATAATTTTAAAACCTCATCATATATTGAGGTGAGTTTATCAGCAACCTTAGATGCAACTAAATTTTGTTTTGCAAATTCTTTTACATTCTTAGCCAATTTATTTCTTAATTTCCCATCATTTAATAATTTGTCCATAGCCAAAACAATATCATTCATCCTCGGTTCAATCACTAAAGCATTAACATTATTACTTAAAAAATCTGAAGAACCGCCCCTTCCTCTAAAAGTAATTATAGGTTTTCCACAACAGGCCGCTTCTGCCCAACCTCTGCCAAAAGCTTCAAACCATAAACTTGGAAACACAAAAATATCAGAGGAGTAATAATATTTTTTAATATCATCAACAGAAACTTGACCCAAAAATTTAATATTCGGATATTTATGTTGGATTAATTTAATATTTAAATTATTTTCTTTTCTAATATCTCCCGCTATTAGTAATTTGGTGTCATCTTGTTTAAGCTTAATAAATGCTTCAATCAAAACCCTTACGCCTTTAAATGGTTCACCGCCGCCCTGATAAAAAATTGTTTTTTTGTCAAAATGCAACCGTTTTTGGGGTTTAATCAGCATATCATCATCAATTGGCTGATTGCACACATAAATTTTATTCTTAACTCCATTAATACGTAATAATTTTTTTAAAGTTGGGCTAATTGCAATAATCCCATTAATATCATTAAGAAGTTTAATTCTTTGATTTCTGTTATAATATCTTAATGGATAAAAAAATAATGCTGATAATTTTTCATTCAGAGGCCTAACATTTTTTTCTTTAATTTGACAAACTAGTCCTTTAAAGAAACTACATTTAAAGCACGGAACCCCAAAATTAGAGTCATATTTGATATGGACTCCAGTTTGGCACGTGATTAAATTATTAATTGTTGATAATAAAGGTATGTCTAATTTTTTAGAAATCGGATAAACTTTATCAAGATCTTTGATATTATGATGTAAGATAATATCCGGTTTAGATTTTATTAACGCTTTTTCCATTTCAAGTATACTTTTAAAAAAGGTAACATGATGTCCGGCTTTATTTAGATATTTGAAAGTAGTTGAAGAACTATTTCCGCCTCCGCCCATTTGTGTGATATCTTGGGTTGAATAAAGATAGATATTAAGCCGTTTCATGAGAGAATGGAATAGATAGCCATTTAAAAAAGTTATGAATCACTAAAAGTAGTAACTTTACCCGTTTTTTGATATTTATCTGTACGGTCAAAAAATGCCTTAAGTCCGCCATAATATTGATAGATTATATTAACGATTAAAAAGGGGGGATAAATTAAAGCATAGAAGAATACAACATATTCCATTCTATTAAAGATTGACATAAAAATGATAAAAATATTCCTAAATGAAAGTTGAAACAAAAACATTAATTTACTTAAGTTAAAGAATATTCCCGTTAATAATCCAGGTTTTTTATTGTTTTTAGGTGCAGTATTAAAAAACAAGCGCCCTAATATCTCTTGTTGTTTATTTTTGTGATAACAATAATAATTATATGTCGCATAACGCAGATTTACAATTAAATCATATGATATCATTGACATAAGCATAATAAAACCCATGCCCAAAATCCAAAAACTTTCTGTTTTAATAAAAGATCCGAATACAATACCAAATAAAATTGCGATCTCTCCTAAATGTCCGGCTAATGCATCCATATGGTGTCCCTCAATAGAAGACATTTTTTTAAATCTTGCAATTTCTCCATCAATACAATCAGCATACCACATTAAGAAAAATAAAAAACTACCATATAAACCGAATATATAATCTCCAGTAGCATAAAATATTCCAGCCATTACACCAAACACTAAACTCATTAATGTTATTTGCGTGGGGGTAATTTCTGGAATATGCAAAGATAACCAAGTACCATAAATAGAGATTTTTCTATAAGATCTGGAAAACCAATCTTCCATCTCATTTTTATAAATTATTTTTTTTAATTTTTTAATTGAGGGAATATGCATTTCTATAGAAAAATAAAGAGAGTTTATTAAGCTTATCGAATATTAAGTATATAAATCAACTATGAAATATTAAAAAATAATGATAGATACTTAAGCTTTTAATGAACGACATACAAAAAACACAGTATTTCTGCTCTTTAATTTTAAATCTTCGGGAGCAATAATATTTCTCCACTCATAAATTACTAATTCAAAACCGGCGTGTGCAATTTGCTGTTTAATTTCAGATAATTTGGGTATATGAATGTATTGTCCATGCTTATATTTTTCCCTAGTGGCATTTTTCCAAAACTTATCTCCAAATTCAATCTCATTGGCAGGAAAACCAAATCGCTCTAAAATATACATTTTTATCCATTGCATTATCCAATATGGAGTTCGTTTTCCTATTTCTCTTATGTGGGATGTGAAAATAAAATACCCTCCGGGTTTTAAAACCCTATATACTTCTTTCAATGCTTTTAATCTGTCTTCTTTTCCGGGGATTTGATCCCATCCGTTAAACGAAAATAAAGCGCCATCAAAATTTTCATTTATGAATTCTAAATTTGTTACATTTCCGATATTAAAGTCAGTCTTTGTCTTTAATTCTTCGGCGATTTTTTTTGCAGAGGTTATCATCGCAGGTGTTAAATCTATCCCTATTACTTTATAACCCATCCTTATTAATGGGAAAGTCGTCCTGCCAGAACCGCAACCAACATCTAAAATTTTTGACCCTTTTTTAAAATACTTATTAAATAATTTTTCTTCTGACTGCCATAACCCCTCTTTAGTCATTTCTCTATATGCCTCTTGAACTCCTGCACCTGAATATTCATCAATAACTATCTCTTGAATTAATTTTTTGCATTTCATATAACCATGATTTATCTGATATTTATAAAATTACCTAAAAAGTAATATAAGTTTGTCTCATATTATTTATTTGCGTATTGAGTTATTGCCCTAAACTTCATTGTAACTTAGAAAGTATCTCCTTGAGAATATATAATTTTAAATATTATACTTTTTACTTAAAAATCAGTATGACTCATCAATTAAACTCAATTAAAAAAGTATTACTTTTAACTCCTTCTTTTACAGTAGATAAAACATCAATCAGAAGATTAGTAAATCCCATAAATTTTTTATATATTGGAGCTGTTCTTGAACAAAATGGTTATGAGGTTGTTATTGTAGATAGCCCTTGTGAAGGTTATGATAATATTTCAGAAGAGGGAGAATATGTTACTTATGGATTAAGCCCTGAACAAATAAAAGAAAGAATCAACCTTGAAAAACCTGATGTAGTTGGTGTTGCATGTTCTTTTTCATTTAATGAAGAAAAAGTAAATAAATTATGCACTTTGATAAAATCCCTAGATACCAATATCATCACTATAGTTGGAGGAATACATCCTAGTTTCTTTCCGAAAGAAATGATGGAAGAATGCAGTGATATTGATTTTATTGTTCTAAACGAAGGCGAATATCGGGCATTAAATTTATTGAATGCTTTGAAAAATGGAAAATCTTATGATGAAATTGAAGGAATTGCATTTCGTAAAAACAATGAGATAAAAATAAATCCTGCTAAGGGATTTATTCAAGATTTAGATAAAATTCCTTTCCCTGCGAGACATTTAGTAAATATGGAAAAGTATTTTGAAATTGGAATGCATGCAAATCCATTTGTGCGTAACAGAAGAGTTGCAAGAGTTTTAACATCAAGGGGGTGTCCTTTTAATTGTTGTTTTTGTCCGGGCACAAGTTATTGGGGAAGATTCCGGCCAAGAAGTGTTGAAAACATAATTGAAGAAATGAGAATACTTAAAGAAAAATATCATGCAGGAGAGTTACACTTTTTAGATGATAATCTTACCCTCGATCGTAAAAGGGCAATGGAATTATTCAAAAGAATGAAGGAAGAGAAATTTGGTTTTAAGTGGTGTACTCCCGGCGGAATAATGATGAAAACATTAGATGAAGAACTAATCAAAGCTATGGCTGAATCCGGATGTTACCAATTAACATTTTCACCTGAAACCGGAAGTCAAAGGGTACTTGATCAAATTATCCACAAACATTTCGATCTAAAAATAGTTAAGCCATTAGTAGAGATATGTCATAAACATGATATAGATGTGCACTCAAATTTTATAGTGGGGCTGCCTGGTGAAACCCGCGAAGAATTAATGATGACTTTTAATTTTGCAAAAGAAGTTGATTTTGATAGTGTTGCTTTTTTTATTGCGGTTCCTGTTGTAGGAACTGAATTATACAATATATGTAAAACGCGGGGATGGCTTAAAAATACAAGTCGTACTGCTGATTTCAAGCATGCAAATATTTTTATCGGTGAACATGAAAAAGAATTTGTCATGCCCAGAGAGGAATTAGAAAAATTAGTTGAAACAAATACCAGGGAATTTAATGAATGGAGCAAACAAAAAAATCCTGAAAGATGGAACCGTAAATTCAAGATATATAATGAAACAAAAAAAGATCTTTCTGATAAAATTATGGGAAGGGTTGTTTAAACTAAAGTGGGAGAGAAATAAATGGTAACTGTTTATACAACCGGAACTTGGGATTTATTTCACATAGGACATCTTAATATATTGAGAAGATCAAAAAAATTAGGAGACAAATTAATTGTGGGCGTTAGCACCGACGAGTTAGTTAATTCATATAAAGAAAATTTAGTTATTCCCTTTGTAGATCGCGCGGAAATTATACAAGCTTGTAAATATGTAGATGAAGTAATATCTCAACATAAATTAATGGATATAAGTCAATTAATTGAAATAAATCCGGATATAGTTACCATAGGCAGTGATTGGAAAGATAAGTATTTAGAAGGTTTAGAATGGTTTAAGCAACAACCAAATAAAAAAGTAGTTTACTTGGATTATACTGGGCGCATTAGTTCAACTACAATCAGAAATAAGCTGTTTGGTTTTGATATGCATGAAAATCTTCTAAAGCCCAAGTTATTTACCATTGGTTGTCATGAATCCAGAGACATGATGTATAACAGGTCTCCTGAATTTTCTAAGCTTTATTTGAAATTGCAGGATGGATTAAAAGAACTTTTTAAAACAAAGAATGATGTATATATTTTAACTAGCTCTGGAACTGGCGCAATGGAGTGTGTTATAACAAATATATTATCTAAAGGAGATGAAGTTTTAGTAGTTAACGGGGGGCCTTTCGGACAAAGATGGGCCGAGATATGCAAGTGTTTTGGAATTCATGTTAAAGAATTAAAGGTGGAATTTGGAAAATCAATTAAGCCAACTGAGATTGAAGCTAATTTAGCTGGAAATATAAAAGCTGTTTTTGTGACGCATAATGAGACTTCATCATGCAATCTTACGGATGTTAAAACAATTGGGGAAATTGTCAAAAAATCAAATGCTTTATTTGTAGTTGATGCCATTTCAAGTTTTTTAGGTGAGGAATTAGAAGTTGATAATTGGGGAATTGATGTAGTAATCAGCAGCAGTCAAAAAGCATTGTTGCTTCCGCCAGGTTTATCATTTATATCATTGAGTGAAAAAGCCTGGAAAAGCACTTCTGATTTACCTAAATATTATTTTGATTTAAGAAAATATAAATCTGAGCTAATAAGAGGTCAAACTCCTTTTACTCCCGCGATAAGTTTAATATTGCAACTTTCAAGACAGATCAATAAAAGATATTCTTTTAATAGTTCGGTTGTCAGAAATAGCATAGTTAATTTGGGTTATTCGCTTGTAGGAGAAAATCCTTCCAATTATGGCACTGCATTTTATGCAAACGATGCGCCGCAAATAATTGAAGCATTTAAAAAAGAAAAAATTCTTGTTAACCCTTCTGCTCCCCCTTATGATAAGAGCATAATTAGGGTCGCAATAACAAATGCAGAAGATGCCCAGCATTTTTCAGAAATTTTAAAAAAAATAACTAACGAAATGAATTTTAAAATAAGAGAAAAAGATGAATTGCCCCGTTTGTGATTTTGAATAAATCCGAAATGACTTTTTTATAAGGTTGATTTTTTTGGTTAAGGCAGGCATATATTTAGTGGCGCAAAATTTATTCATGATTCTTTTAAAAATAGATTATTCATCTTTTACAAAAATCCCTATCTGCTTTTAAAAATTAGATGTTATTACTTCATGGGTTTAATACCTTGTAGCTTACTGCGATAATTAATTAAATACATGAATTTCAAAAATACCGCGCAGCTTGTCGTGGTTGGGATTTTTATTTTAAAAAATATGGGAGACAACACAATTTATAAATTGGACACTATTTATGTACAATCATGAAACAAGATTCAAATGATGCATTAAAAATTCTAGTAAAAGGAGCAGGATTTGTATACTTTGGAATGATTTTTTCAAAGATTTTAACTTACTTATACAGGATTGTTATCGCAAGAATTGGAACTTCAGAATATGGAATTTTTTCATTGGGTCTTGCAATTATTAATATGGTAATGTTTATCCCACTCCTTGGCATGGATGAAGGAATAGTAAGATATGTTTCATACTATTTGGGATTAAAAGAAGATGCTAAAATCAAGGGCACAATAACAACTGCATTAAAAATATCGGGATTCTTAAGTTTAATAGTTACGACAATTTTATTTTTTAGTTCAGAATATATAGCAATAAATATTCTCAGAGAACAATCACTAAATATTATCCTAAATGTTTTAACTTTATCTATCCCATTTTATGTTATAAGTACAATTTATTTAAGCGTCATTAAAGCTTACAAAAGAATGGATTATTGGGTTTTTATTAAAAGTATAACTGAAAATATCTCTAAAATTGGGATAACCTTTATATTAATTTTCAAAGGTTTTGGTCTTCTCGCTGCGGCAATAGGATATACTGTTTCTTTAATAATTGCATGCATAATCGCAATTATGATTGTAGAATTTAAATTTGTCAAAATATTTAGTTCAAAAATTAAAAGTATTACATCAACTCGAAAATTAATTGGATACTCTTGGCCAATTATGTTCCACATTATAATTGCGCAATTATTGGGTTGGACAGATACTTTAATGATAGGATATTTTAAAAATTCTATTGAAGTTGGAATTTATAATGCGGCGCTTCCTACTGCCCACGTTATGACAATTATTCCCGCAGGAATATTCTCACTATCTATTCCAATTATGACTGATTTATATGCCCAAAAACAAAAAAACGAATTTATTAATGTATACCAAACAGCAAATAAATGGGTATACTATTTTATGGTTTACCTGTTAATTATTTTTACAATATTCAGCAAAGAGATATTAAACATTCTTTTTGGTAGTGAATATGTTACTGGAAGTTTAACATTGATTGCAGGAGCAATTGGATACTTTATCTATTCAAATGGTTCGGGAGACTGCATTTTAAAAGTGATTGGTAAAACTAAATATATTATGATAAATACACTAATATCAACGACCCTTAACATTATTTTAAACTATTTTTTAATTCCAAGATACGGGATGTTGGGTGCTGCTGCTGCATCAACAATATCACTTGGAGTCTGGACATTTTTAGGATTTATTGAATCATATTACATAACAAAAATACATCCATTCAAAAAAGGTTTTATAAAAATTACAATTATAGGTATAATTACATATGTACTAACAAACCTATTAAATAAATATCTTATAGTAAGTGTTATGAAATTAGCGCTGGGTTTAATATCCGCAGCACTAATATTTATCTTCTTGATTATTATTACAAAAACATTAGATAGAGAAGATAAAGCCATCCTTAATGCGATAAAAAATAAGATTACTAAGCAAATCCTAACAAAAATCTTGCACCTTTAACATACCTTTTAAAATCTTCATAACTTCTGATTCTTTTCAGATGATTAAAAACACATACAGGTCTTAAATAAAATTCTCTCATTGCGCGTTTTTCCATAGCTTTGATCTCTTCTTCATTTTTATAACCAAATGGCACAAAAACGGGTTCCCATATATTATATTTAGAATAATCCGTACTTAATGTTCCGTACTTATGAGCCTCCGCAAACAACTTAGTACCGGGATAAGGGGTTGTGATACAAAACTGTGCATATTCAGGGTTAAGTTTTTTTGCAAACTCAATTGTTTTTAATGCCTTTTCAGGAGTTTCACCTGGCAATGCAAGCATAAATGATGCCCTAATCTCAATACCTATTTCTTTACACCAAGCATTTGATATTTCAATTTGTTGTAAAGTTATGCCTTTATTAATGTTATTTAACAATTCTTGATCACCTGATTCATAGCCAAAAAAAATGTTCCAACAACCTGCATTATACATTTTTTGCAAAAGCTCTTTTGTTACTGTATCTACTCTAGAATAACATGTCCAAGTAATTCCCAAATTAGCATTCATCATTTCATCACAGAATTCCTCCATCCACTTTTTATTAGATGTCATCATATCGTCCCAAAATGAAATATCCTTGGCCTCATACTTATCCTTCAAGTGCTTTATTTCTTCAACAACTAACTTAGGAGACCTTGCCCTAATCTGCCTTCCAAAAATTGCATTATCTGAACAAAAACTGCACGCAAATGGACATCCCCTGATTGCCACCATATGGACAATAGGCAAATTTTTATATTGATTTGGCAAAGGAACATATTTATCCATTGGCAATAAATCTCTAGCAGGGTAGGGTAAAACATCCAAATCAGGAATCAAAATTCTTTTATTAGTGACAACAATTTCTTTATCCAATTTAAAAGCAATACCATCAATCTCTTTTAATTTGAACTTACTTGATAAAAATGCCTCATAATCATAACTTAAACTTTTATAAAAATCTAAAACTTCAACAGCAGTTATCTCTCCTTCACCAATAGCAACAATATCAAAACAAGATTCATCTTTAACAACATTGTAATAATCTATAGTCGCATGATGTCCTCCAAGAATAATTAATATTTTAGGAAACTTTTCTTTAATTTTATTAGCTAATGAAATGGCTCTATGATAAATAGGCGTCAATGACGTGATTCCAATAGACTTAGGTTTATGAATAGCAATATATTGAATAATATCTTCTTCATTATAATTCAATGCTAATGAATCTATCAGACCAATTGAAAAGTTTTTTTCCCTTACATAAGCGGCAAGCGAGGCTAGTCCAAGCGGGGGTAAATGACCTCCTGTATCACCAACATCTCGGGCATAACGTTCTTTAGGAGACAGCGGGGGAGAAATAAATAATATATCCATCTTAATCACCTATAATAACCCATAATTGAATAAAATCTTATTTTTAACAAATCACGGAACATTGATATGCCTGCAGTTATTGGGTTGACTTTTGACCCGGGAGGATTGTTTGATGTTACCGGAATATCTTTTATTCTAAACCCTAATTTTCTTGCTAAAAATAAAATTTCAACATCAAAAGCCCATCCGTTTATTAACTGTCTCTGAAATATGGTTTTTGCGGCTTTTTTTGTAAAAAGCTTAAATCCGCATTGCGTATCTGGTATGCCTTTAATAATTAGCAATTGAACTATCCAACTAAATACTTCGCCAATAAAACGTCTATATAAAACTTCCCCTACTAATGAACCAGAAAGTGAACGTGACGCAATAATGACATCAAAATCTTTTAAATATGGCAGGAATTTATTCATTTCGAATAATGATGTATGTAAATCTGCATCTGTAAAAAGTATTAAATCGCCAGTCGATTCACGGACTCCTTTTCTTATTGAATAACCTTTTCCGCTATTTTCAGAATTTTGAAATAACCTAAAATTGAATTTATTAAGAATATAATTATCTACAATTATATTTGTATTATCAGTACTCCCATCATCTACTATTAAAACTTCATAATTAAAAGGATACTTTGTAAAATAATAATCAATCTCTTTTAATGTTCCTAAAATTCTTTTTTCTTCATTATATGCCGGAATTATTATCGATAATTTCATATTGCTGAACTTCATATTTTAGATTAATTCAAAAAAATTACACAGATTAAATAACTTTCGTTTGTGTATATGTGCATAGTCTTTGCCACTTTTGATACAACCTAATTTAGGGTAATTTAGTTAATTACATCTCTAACATATATTTTAAAATGTCCAAATTCTTTCTTTAAAATAAATTTTTCATCCAAATAATCTTTTACTTCTGGATTTAATCCACCCATATGTTCATTTAAAAAAGAAGAGTAAATAAAATAAGAAACATTTTCTAATTTGCCCAAATGATTCGTGTTATATGGCCCAATGATTGATCCGCATGAACTGGGCAATCTATAAACTAATGAATTATTAACCCTGCAATAATTATTTACAAAAAAATCATCATCTCTATAATATTTTCCGCCAATCAAAAATCCGGCATCATCTCTCACTACAATAAGCGCATCTTTTTTATAAATATTTTTCATGTAATCAATCAGTTCATCATATCCCCGTTCACCATAAAGATTGACAGTTGAATAATCAACAATAGACTGTGAGAGATTAATAGATACAAAAAAAATAACCGAAATAACCAATAATGCGCTAAAGCGATATTTTCGTTTAATCGATAATATAAACATGAGGGGGGAAAAATATAGTGAAAGCAAGATTAAGTAATAAATTGAATCAATATTATAAGGCAAAAGCTTGGGGAGCATCAAAAAAGGGTCAGGTAAACTAAAAAATAAAACGCTTGATAATAAATAAACTGCCAAATGATTCTTTTTAAATTTGAATTTAAAACCAAATGGATAAAAAATTAACAAAAGTATTAAACCAAATAATGGAAATTTATAGTAAATATCTGGCGCTTTAATCGAATAAGCTAACCAACCTAAAATCACAAAAATAAAAATTAAATCAATTTTTTCAGCAGTTCTTGTTTTAAAATAAGCAATCAAGCGATATAAAAAAGAAGATGCAAACAAAACCATAATATATGGAGACACCCAAAAAGAATCATATGCTAATGCGGTTAAGATGTGTTTAACAATTATTTTGAATGACAATGGGGTTGCTATCCTCGCAAAAGTATAATTTAAAGTTTCAGCAAAAGTGTCAATAGAATATTGCGAAAAAAGCCACATCGCAATTAAGAAAAGTCCAACACCCATAATACTGGTCCAAAAAGTTACATGAAATGCTTGGAAATATTTTGTTCTTAGGACATAATATAAAAACAAAGAAAGGATCAATATCGGCACTGTTGTGTATTTAATTAACAGCAAAATTCCTAACATTAAGCCAAAAATTAAAAAATTAAATTTATAATCTTCATATTTTAAAATTAAAAAAATAAAAATTCCCAAAAGTGCCGGATAAAATAAAGTATCCATGGATTGATAAGTAGACTTTTGAACGACAAGGTGGGATGTTAAATATAAAATTGGAATTAGATAAAAAAGATATTTATTTTTTTTAGCAGAATAAATTTGTTTCGAGATAATCGTTAAAACAAGGATTGTTATTAACACATTTAGATATCCGACAAATCTTAAAGAAAAAATAGATTTTCCTAAAAATAGATAAAATAAATATAAAATATATGCACCAAGCGGGGGATGCGCTAAACCATTAATATAATCACCAATGATCCCTCCGCCATATTGGTATCCTGTTTCTTCTCCACGATATACTAAGGGAAGCCCTAATTTATCAATCCCGTCAACTAATTTATAATAATAAATGTCATCATATTTAGGCATTTGATTAAGATGTATATTTAAAAATAAACTCAGATTAAATATAAAAGCCAATAACAGCATTATCTTTAAAAAATTCCGGTTCATCTCCCCACACCCATATAAATTATCCCCCGTGATTCAATATTTTTTTTATTCAAACAATTTCTTCCATCAATTATAATTTTAACATTTTGCAATTTAGATGATTCTATTTCTTTAAATTTTGAGTGTGCAGTACAAATCACTAACACTTCGCATTTTAAGGCATTTTCTAAAGAAGCAACATTTGAATGTTTAGGCAACCAGGGGTCATAAACGGATAAATCCGCCCCTAAACTTTTCAATCCTGAAATAACTTTTAATGCTGGACTTTCACGGAAATCGTCAATATCCGGTTTATATGCAACACCAAGAACTGCAATTTTTGTTCCATTAACACATCTGCCGACAGAATTTAATGCCGAAATTAAACGTGAGATTGTGTAATTTGGCATGCTATTATTAATTTCTCTTGCAAGTTTTAAAAATTTATGATCAAAACCCATCTCACTGCCTTTTTCAATTAGATAATACGGATCAACACTGATACAATGGCCTCCGACCCCACAACCGGGATAATGGGGCATAAATGCAAATGGTTTTGTTGCTGCGCCTTTAATCACTTCAGTAATGTCAATCCCCATCCTGTCAAAACATTTTGCAATTTCATTAATAAAAGCAATATTAATATCCCTAAAACTATTTTCTATAATTTTTGAAGCTTCTGCCGCTTTAAGAGAGGATACTTCGACAATTTCAGCATCTATGAAAGAACGATAAAATTCAGATGCTAATCTTAAACTTTCCTTAGACAAAGCGCCTATAACTCTAGGCAAATCTTTTAACAAATACTTTTTATTGCCTGGATCTATTCTTTCCGGACAATGTGCAAGATAAAAATCATTGCCTGCCTTTAATCCTAATCTCTCCAATATTGGCAACATTATCTCTTCACAAGTACCAGGTGAAACCGTAGATTCAAGAATGATTATATGTCCTTTGTGCAGGCGGGGCAAGATAGATTCACACGCTGAGATTATTGGACCGAATTCAGGTTTATATTTTTCATCAATCGGTGTTGGCACGCAGATAAGAATAACTTCACAATCTTCAATCATTCCCGCATCCGTAGTTGCTAATATTTTACCCTTTAATTCTGCAATGTCCTTTTTTAAAATTTCATCATTAATCGGACTTATTCCTTGGTTAATCAAATTAATCTTTTCTTTAATTATGTCTATTCCAACTACCTGAAATCCTCTTTTTGCTAATTGACAAGCTATTGGCAAACCAAATACTTCTCAAATTGTTTGTAATTATAACAATGGGTCATTAACCTTCCATTTTTGCAAATGAAATTTGGATAATTTAAATCTGCAAAACTCCATGGTTTTTC
This sequence comes from Candidatus Woesearchaeota archaeon, assembly GCA_018303425.1. Classification (NCBI taxonomy): domain Archaea; kingdom Nanobdellati; phylum Candidatus Woesearchaeota; species Candidatus Woesearchaeota archaeon. The sequence continues at coordinate 43,636 of JAGVYF010000032.1, forward strand.
AACTAGCTTATTTGAAAATAAATATGGCACTGTAACAATCCCCCTTAATAAATTCCTTCCCCAATTCCTTATGAAAAATAGGTTTCCCCACTTATTCCAAACTTTATCGCGAATTGAAGAATCATATAATCCTTTTGTTGCAACATAAT